>NZ_JAGIYX010000019.1:0-178599 GCF_017813315.1 Kitasatospora sp. RG8 | reverse complement strand
GACGAGCCGCCCACGGCCCCCCGACGCCCTGGTGCCACCTGGCGCCCGGCGCGCCCGCGCCGCCGGCCGGCACGTACCGCCGCGCCGCGCGGACCGGCCGGGCCGCACGTCCGCGTCCGGCCCGGGCGCCGCCTCCCGCGGCACCGCCCCCGCACCCGTACAGCGCCACACGCATGCACCCGGACCGCCCCGCCGCGGGCGGCCCGGCCCCCACCCTCCTCCGCCCGATCGGAGCCACCGCATGTCACGACGCCTCCCCCTGCTCCTGAGCGCCGCCCTCGGGGCCGCCGTCCTGGGCACCGCGCCCGCCGCCCACGCAGGCCCACCGCCCGCGCCCGTCACCGCCCCCGCGCCCGTCACCGCCCCCGCGCCCGTCACCGCGGCGCCCGGCACCCAGCCGTACGCGTCCTACTGGTACCCGAACACCATCCTGAACTGGGACCCGGCCACCGATCCCGACGCCCGCTTCAACCGCTCCCGCGTCCCGCTCCAGCCGCGCACCAGCGACCCGGCGCTCAAGGCCAACCCCAACGCCCGGGCCGGCGAGGGCAAGGTGGCCTCCCTGGTGTCCTTCGGGCCGACCTCCAACAACCCCTCCCAGGGCTCCGCCGACCCCAACTACTACGCGTTCGGCTACTGGCAGTATGTCGACAAGCTGGTCTTCTGGGGCGGTTCGGCCGGCGAGGGCCTCATCCTCGCCCCCAACCCGACCGTCATCGACGCCGCCCACCGCAACGGCGTCAAGGTGTACGGCACCGTGTTCTTCCCGCCCGCCGCGTACGGCGGCCAGCTCCAGTGGGTCCGCGACTTCGTCCAGAAGTCCGGCACCCGCTACCCCGTCGCCGACAAGCTCGCCCAGGCCGCCCAGTACTACGGCTTCGACGGCTGGTTCATCAACCAGGAGACCGGCGGCGGCGATTCGGCCCTGGCCGGCGAGGTCCGCAACCTCATGCAGTACACCAAGGCGCAGAGCTCCACCGAGTTCATGTGGTACGACGCCATGACCGAGTCAGGATCGGTCAGTTGGCAGAACGAGCTGACCTCCGCCAACGACTCCTTCCTCCAGGAGGGGAACAGGCGGACGGCCGACTCGATGTTCCTCAACTTCAACTGGAGCTCCTCCGGCCTGGATTCGTCCCGCAACCTGGCCCGCAGCCTCGGCCGCAGCGAGTACGACCTCTACTCCGGCATCGACACCGAGGCCAACGGCTACAACACCGGCGTCGACTGGAACGCGCTCTTCCCCGCGAACAAGCCGCACACCACCTCGCTCGGCCTCTACCGCCCCGAGTGGACGTGGAAGTCCGCCACCGACCGCGCCGACTTCTACGCCAAGGACTCCCGCTACTGGGTCGGCGCCAACAACGACCCCTCCAACACGGCCACCTCGTCCAGTTGGAAGGGCCTCTCCAGCTACGTCGCCGAGTCCTCGCCGATCACCGCCAAGCCCTTCGTCACCAACTTCGACACCGGACAGGGCGACTTCTACCAGACCGACGGCGCCCGTGCGGCCACCGGCGGCTGGAACAACCTCTCGCTCCAGGACGTCCCGCCCACCTACCGCTGGCTGGTCAGCTCCACCGGCACCAGGCTCACCCCGTCCATCGACTTCACCGACGCCTTCGAGGGCGGCTCCTCGCTGCGCCTCACCGGCAGGCTGGACGCCGCCAACACCGTCCGCCTCTACCAGAGCAGGCTGCCGGTCGCGGCGGACAGCAGGCTCTCCGTGGTGGTGAAGACCCCGGCCGCCGGGCCGACCAGGCTCAAGGCCGCGATCTCCTTCACCGACGCGCCGACCAGCTTCACCACCCTCGACCTGGGCGCCAACTCCGGTACCGGGTGGGAGCGCCACACCCTCGACCTCTCCGCCTACGCCGGTCGCACCATCGCCCAGATCGGTCTCCAGGCCGACGGCAACGAACCGGCCTACGATGTGAGGATCGGCCAACTCGCGGTCTACGACGGGGCAGTGGACGCCCCGGGTGCACCCAGCGGACTCACCGTGCTCGGTGCCAGTGACGTGGTGGCCGGCTCCAGCCAGTCGCTGCGGCTCTCCTGGACGGCACCGGCCGGCGGCTCCGTCCACCACTACGAGGTGTACCGGCGGGGTGCCGACGGGACCCGCACCTTCCTCGGGGCGACGCCGTCCGACGCCTACTTCGTCAACAAGCTGGACCGGGCCGGCACCGAGAGCAGCACCACCGTCGAGGTCGTGGCCGTCTCCACCGAGTACGGCCGCTCCACCGCCGCCACCACCACGGTCTCCTGGACCGGCACCCCGCCCGCCGGCGGCAACCTGGCGCTGAACCGCCCGGCCACCGGCTCCGGCCAGTGCAACGCCAACGAGACCCCGGCCAAGGCGGTCAACGGCACCGTCAATGGCGGCAACGGCGACAAGTGGTGCACCACCACGTCGGCCAAGTGGCTGGAGGTGGACCTCGGATCGGCCCGGCCGCTCTCCAGGTTCGTGGTCAAGCACGCCTCGGCCGGCGGTGAGAGCGCCTCCTACAACACCCGGGACTTCTCGATCCAGGTGCGTTCGGCGGCCACCGACCCGTGGACCACCGTCGCCACCGTCACCGGGAACACCGCCGGCACCACCACCCATCCGGTGGCCACCACGGCGCGCTACGTCCGGCTGGTCGTCACCAGGCCCACCCAGGGCACCGATCCCGCCGCCCGCGTCTACGAGTTCGAGGCCTGGGGCGCGTAGCTCCGCCGTACCTTCGTGAAAGGACCAGTCCCGTGTCGGTCACCATCACCGCCGTCGAAAGCACGGACCTCTTCACCGGCCCCGAGGACGCGCCGCGCCAGCTGCTGCGGGTGACCCTCGACGGCCCGCCCGCCACCCGGATCACCGTCACCGGCCCGGGCGTGCGGGGCGAGGCGGCCGGCACGGGGCTGGTCGAAGTCCCCCTGGAGATCACCGGCCCGCCGCCGGGGGCGCGCGTGGACGTCCGGGTGGAGGCCGGCGGCGCACGCGCCGAGGGCGTCGTCGAGGTCGCCGAGCCCGGCTGGACGATGTTCATGGTCTCGCACTTCCACTACGACCCGGTCTGGTGGAACACCCAGGCCGCCTACACCTCGCCGTGGGAGCTGCTCTCCGCCGACGCCACCACCCGGCCGCTCTGGGAGCGCAACGGCTTCGCCCTGGTCGACGCACACCTGGAGCTGGCGCTGCGCGACCCGGTGTACAAGTTCGTGCTCGCCGAAGTCGACTACCTGAAGCCCTACTTCGACCAGCACCCGGAGCGCCGGGAGACGCTGCGGCTGTTGCTGGAACGCGGCCAGGTCGAGCTGGTCGGCGGCACCTACAACGAGCCCAACACCAACCTCACCGGTGCCGAGACCACCATCCGCAACATCGTCTACGGCATCGGGTACCAGCGCGACGTCCTCGGGGGCGATCCGCAGACCGCCTGGCAGCTCGACGTGTTCGGGCACGACCCGCAGTTCCCCGGTCACCTGGCGGCGGCCGGCCTCACCGGCAGCGCCTGGGCACGCGGCCCGTTCCACCAGTGGGGCCCGATCCAGAAGAACTTCCGCGAGGCCAAGGACGACGCCCGGGTGATGCAGTTCCCGAGCGAGTTCGAGTGGATCGCGCCCTCCGGGGAGGGCGTGCTCACCCACTACATGCCGCACCACTACTCGGCCGGCTGGTGGATGGACTCCTCCGCCGACCTCGCCACCGCCGAGCAGGCCGTCCTCGATCTGTACCGCAAGCTCAAGCCGGTCGGCGCGACCAGGAACCTGCTGCTGCCGGTCGGCACCGACTACACCCCGCCGAACAAGTGGGTGACCGAGATCCACCGCTCCTGGGCCTCGAAGTACCTCTGGCCGCGGTTCGTCTGCGGCACCCCGCGCGACTTCCTGGACGCCGTCCGCGCCGAGCTGGAGGCCACCGGCCGCCGGCCCAGCCCGCAGACCCGGGACATGAACCCGGTCTACACCGGCAAGGACGTCTCCTACATCGACACCAAGCAGGCCCAGCGCGCCGCCGAGGTCGCGGCCGTCGACGCCGAGAAACTGGCCACGCTGGCCGTGGTGCACGGGCTGGGCCGCTACCCCTCGGGCGCCCTGGACAAGGTCTGGCGCCAACTCGCCTACGGCGCACACCATGACGCGATCACCGGCTCCGAATCCGACCAGGTCTACCTGGACCTGCTCGGCGGCTGGCGGGAGGCGTACGACCTGGCGGCCGACGTCCGCGACCGGGCGCTGGAGGCGCTCACCGGCCGGGTGGACACCACCGGCGCGGGCGAGGCCGTCGTCGTCACCAACACGCTCTCCTTCGACCGGACCGACCTGGTGGCCGTCCGGCTGCCACGCGGCGGGCGGGCGGTGCGAGTGCTGGACGACACCGGCTCGGTGGTGCCCAGCGCCGTCGACCGGGGCACCCTGCGGTTCCTGGCCGCCGACGTGCCCGCGCTCGGCTGGCGCACCTGGCGGCTGGTCCCCGGCACGGAGGAGGACACCGCGTGGTCGGCCGCCGAGGGCTGGACGATCGCCAACGCCCGATACCGGGTGACCGCCGACCCCGAACGCGGCGGTTGTCTGACGTCCATTCACGATTCGCTCCATGAAAGGGAGTTGCTCCGAACCGGCGGGATCGGCAACGAGCTGCGGGTCTACGAGGAGTACCCGCAGCACCCCGACTTCGGCGAGGGCCCCTGGCACCTCGTGCCCAAGGGTCCGGTGACCGGCTCCGGCGACCGGCCCGCGGACGTCCGCCGGGAGACCGGCCCGCTCGGCGAACGGCTGGTGGTCGCCGGAACGGTGGACGGTGTCCGCTACGAGCAGACCGTGACCCTGTGGCGCGGCCTGGACCGCGTCGACTGCCGCACCCGGGTGGTCGACCACTCCGGCGCCGACCGGCTGTTGCGGCTTCGCTTCCCGGTGGACCTGCCCGGGGCGCTGCCGGTCAGCGAGGTCGCGGACGCGGTGGTCGGCCGCGGCTTCGCACTGCCCGACGTCGACTCCGCCGAGGCGCCGTGGACCCTCGACAACCCCGCCAACACCTGGTTCGGCCTCGGCGCCACGGCACGCGCGGTACTCACCGACCCGTCCGGCGTGGTGCTGGGCGAACGGGCGCTGGGCGTGGCCGAGGTGGTCGTCCCCGATCTGGACGCGGCCGCCGACGCGCGCGCATTGGTGGTCGCACTCGCCCGGGTCGGCGTCACCGCCACCACCTCGGGCGCGGACTGGGCCCGCTACGGCTGGCTGGACGTCGACTCCAACCTGCCGGACTTCCGGATCGTGGTCGGCGGGCCGGACGTCAACGAGGCGGCACGGGAGTTGATCGAGCGGGCCGGGGAGGAGTACGCGAGTGTGCTGAAGGCGCACGGCGCCGTCTGGGTGCCCGCGCTGACCCCGCTCGCCGAGGTCTGGCGGCCCGGCGCCGACCTGCGCGACCTGCGCGCGCTGCCCGCCCTCGTGGTCACCGATCCCGCCGCCCTGGCGCACGACCTCGCCGACGCCCGGGTCAGCGCCGTCTGCCCCGGACCGCTCCACGCCTCGGAACAGCTCGTCGACCACACCGTCGGACTGCTCAGCTTCGGCCTGCCCGGCTTCGCCGTCGACGCCACCGGCGCGCTGCACCTCTCGCTGATGCGCTCCTGCACCGGCTGGCCCTCCGGCGTCTGGATCGACCCGCCCCGGCGCACCCTGCCCGACGGCGCGTCGTTCCAACTCCAGCACTGGACCCATGAGTTCAGCTACGCACTGGTGGGCGGAGCGGGAGACTGGCGGGCCCTGACGCTGCCCGCACAGGGGCAGGAGTTCAACCACCCGCTGTACGCCCGGATCGCCCCGGCGCAGGAGGGCCCGCTGCCCGCCACCCTCTCCTGGCTGCGGGTGGAACCGGCCCGCGAGGTGCTGCTCGGCGCCCTCAAGCCGGCCGGTAACCCGATCGCGCACGGCTCGGCCCGGCCGCTCGGCGACCAACTGACCGTACGGCTGGTCGAATCCACGGGGCTGGGCCGCACGGCGGTCCTCGGCGGGGCGCTCGGCCTCACCGAACTCCACCGGGCCGACCTGCTGGAGCGTCCGCTCGGGCCGGCGGACCTGGAGCTGTCCGGCTCGCAGATCGCCACCGTGCTGGCCCGGCCGGGTGTGACCTCGGACCCGGCCGGCCCGGTGCTCGGCGCGGTCGCCGAGGCCGCCCAGCCCGTCCACGCCCGGTACTGGCTGCACAACCGGGGACCGGCGCCGCTCGGGTACCTCCCGGTGTCGGTCGGGGTGTCGCCCGGCCTGCTGCGGACGGACGGCGCGGGCGGGCCGGTGTCGCTGTCGGTGGCGCTCTCCTCGCAGCTGCGGGACGCCGCCGTCGAGGGGACGGCGCTCGTCCTGCCACCCGCGGGCTGGACGGCGAGCCTCACCGCCCGCCCGTACCGGCTGGAGGCGGGCGGCCACCTGCGGTTCCCGGTCACGCTCACCCCGCCGGCCGACGCCGAACCCGGGCTCCACTTCGCCGCCGTCCGGATCGCGCACGGCGGGCAGGAGGTGGAGGACGTGGTCACCATCGCGGTCGGCGACCTGCCGGAGCTGCTGCCGGTGCCCGGCGAGGCGCCCGAGGACTGGACCGCCGCCCAGGGCACGAAGGCGGTGGAGGGCCGGGACACCGGCCTCACCGTGACGGTCGGCTCCGAGTCGCTGCGCGTCGCCCCCGGTGGCCGGGCCACCCTGGCGGTGGTGATGCACAACCGCACCCGCGGCGAGATCCGCGGTGAGCTGCAACTCGTCTCGCCCTGGGGCACCTGGGAGGCGATCGCCGATCCCGTGCGGGGCTTCACCGTCCCGGCCGGGTCTGCCGCCACCGTGGACTTCGAGATCACCGCCCCCGAATCCACCGAGCCCGGTTCGTCCTGGGCGCTGGCCAAGGTGATGTGGTTCGGCCGCTGCCAGTACACCCCGACCGTCGCCCTGGTGGTGGAGCCGTGACCGCCGGCGTCCTCGGCCTGCTCGACGGCCGGCCGCTGCCGCGCACCGCACTCGACCAGCGCCTCGCCGCGCTGCGGTCCGGCCCGCGTGCCTGCGCCCTTCCCCGGCCGGGAAGTTCGGAGGACCGCCAGCTCACCCGCTGGGTGGCCCAGGTGCTGCTGACGGAGGCGCTGTGCGAGGCGGTCGCCGCCGAACGCGGCCTGGCCGTCACCGGATCCGGTCCCGCCCACCTCGACCAGCAGGCCGCCGTCGAACTCGGCTCCGTCACCGCGGCCGCGTACGAGGGGAGCGCGGCGGTGCGGGCGGTGTACGAGTCCGTGACCGCCGGCGTCGGACCGTCACCCGCCGATGTCGCCCACTACCGCGCCTGCACCACCCGTCCACCCACGGTCGTTTGGCGCCTCGCCGTTCCCGGGGGCGGGTTCGAGGCCGACCCCGACACCCTTCCGACCGCCCTCGGCGAGGCCCTCCGCGCGGCCCCGCCGGGGGAGTGGGTCACCGTCGGCCCCTGGAAGGCCGCCCTGCTCTCCTCCCGCACCGCCACCTTCGACCCCGACCCCGTCCCCGCCCTCACGGGGGCCGCCCGCCGATCCGCCTTCGTCCGCTGGCTGGACGGCGAACGCGCCCACCGCCTCACCCTCGTCCAGGGATTGGAACACCCCGGCGACCCCGCCCAACCCGACAACCACCACCGCCACTGACGAGCCCTGTTCGACGCCCGCCGCGCTCGCCCCCGAGCGCGGCGGGCCGAGCTGCTTCGGATGCCACGGTTCGCCCGGCGGTCGGGTCGGCGGGTGGTGTCGCGACGTGACCCGGACCGCGGCGGCTCGGAGTCGATGGACCGGCCTGTTATGGCATATGCCAATCGGTAACTCTGGTTGTCGAGCGGCGAAGCGGTAACTAGAGTTGTCGTCATGCCGAAGCCTGAGATCACCACCGAGGAACTGACGGCGCTGGACCGGGCCCTGCTCGACGCCCTCAATCCGCTCGCCATCGCCCTGCGCGCCCGGGAGACCGGGCTTCCCGCGGACCTCATGTGGGCGGGGGACCCGGCCGACGTCGCCCTCTCCGTCCTCCGTACCTGGAAGGTGGTGGACGAGGAGGTCAAGCGGCTGACGGCGATCGCCGCCCAGACCGCCGGGTCCTACGGTGCGAGCTACGAGCGGCTGGGCGCCGCGTGGGGCATCACCCGGCAGGGCGCCCGGAAGAAGTGGCCCGACGCCGTCGAGAGGCCGGCGGCTTCCGGGCCGGGGGCGAGCGGCCTCGAACTGTTCGGCGGCACCGCCGAGCTGTTCCGGGACGCGTCGTCGACCGGCTGGCGGTGGACCGGCCGGGGCGCGGACGGGACGCTGCGCGCGGGCGACGCCGCGCCCGCCCTGGCCACGAAGGAGGAGGCCGCCGCCCACGCCGGGGCCTTCCTGAAGGAGCACGCCGCCGGCTGAACCGGGTGGGCGCAGGCCCGGCTCCGGGGCCCCGGTCTCGGCGGGCCTGCGGGCGGCGGCGGCAGTATCGTCGGTTTGAAGCGGAATTGTCTCGGCCCCATGATCACGTCCGAGGTCCTCGGGCGGGTCAGGGGGAGGAGGTGGAATCGGTGCCGCAGTCCCCCAACGGTCCGGCCCCGGCCGTCGAACCACGAGCGACCGGCTCGGGCGCGGGCGAGAAGGGGCTCAAGACCGGCGCGCTCGGACTCGTCTCCTCCGTCGCCATCGGCCTGGCCTCCACCGCCCCCGCCTACAGCCTCGCGGCGACACTCGGCATCATCGTCATCGGCGTGGGGCTCCAGGCCCCGATCATCACCGTCCTGGCGTTCATCCCGATGCTGCTGATCGCCTACGCCTACAAGGAGCTCAACGCCTCCGACCCGGACTGCGGCACCACCTTCACCTGGGCCGCCCGGGCCTTCGGGCCGCGAACGGGGTGGATGGGCGGCTGGGGCATCATCATCGCCGACATCATCGTCATGGCGAACCTGGCCCAGATCGCCGGAGTCTACGGATTCCGGCTGTTCGGCCTGGACTCCCTCGCCGACAGCACGGTCTGGACGTCCATCGCCGGCGTGGTCTGGATCATCGTGATGACGGCGATCTGCTACGTCGGCATCGAGCTGTCCGCCGCCCTGCAACGGTGGCTGCTCTCGGTCGAGGTGGTGATGCTGGTCCTGCTGTCGGTCACCGCCCTGGTCAAGGCCTACGGCAGCAGCCCGCCCCCGACGGCGATCCACATCAGCGCCTCCTGGTTCAACCCCTTCAACGTCGCCTCCACCGGGGCGTTCACCGCCGGCATGCTCGCCGCGGTCTTCATCTACTGGGGCTGGGACACGGCCGTCTCGGTCAACGAGGAGACCGCCGACGCCAAGCGCACCCCCGGGCGCGCGGCGGTCATCTCGACCGTGCTGCTCCTGCTCATCTACACCCTGGTGTCCACCTCGGCGCTGGCGTTCGCGGGCGTCGGGACGGACGGCATCGGCCTGGGCAACGAGGACAACTCCGGCGACGTGCTGTCCGGCCTCGGTGACGCCGTGTTCGGTACCGCGGGATTCGGCGGGTTCCTCAGCAAGCTGCTGATCTTCATGGTGCTGACCTCCGCCGCGGCCTCCACCCAGACCACCATCCTGCCGACGGCCCGGACCTCCTTCTCGATGGCCGCGCACAAGGCGATCCCCGCCCCGTTCGGCCGGGTGCACCCCCGTCACCTCACCCCGACCTGGTCCACGATCGGGATGGGCGTGGCGTCCATCGCCTTCTACGTCCTGCTGACGGCGATCAGCGGCAACGTGCTGGCCGACTCCATCGCCTCGGTGGGGCTCGGCATCGCCTTCTACTACGGCCTGACCGGCTTCGCCTGCGTCTGGTACTACCGGCGGGTGTTGACCAGGAGCGTCAAGGACTTCGTCTTCAAGGGGATCTTCCCGCTGGTCGGCGGCGTGATGCTGCTCTACTTCTTCTGCTACGGCGCCTTCGACGTCTACGCGGACCCGGACTACGGCGCGACCTCGGTGAACCTGCCGATCTTCGGGGAGACCGGCGGCGTGACCGTCATCGGCATCGGGGCCCTGGTGCTGGGCGGCGTGCTGATGCTGGTGCAGTGGGCGGTCCAGGGCTCCTGGTTCCGTCACCCCGACGTCCCGGTGAGCACCGCCGACCCGGCCGACGCGCCGTAGTCGGGCGGGCGCGCCGCCGCCCCGCCTCGGCCGGGCGCGCCGACGTGCGAGGTCCCGCATCCCCGAGGGACGGGTGCGGGCCCCGGATCTAGGGGCGGGGGCCGAGGGTGACCTGGAAACCGAGGCTGCCCATCATCGTGTAGTCGCCGTAGAGGTCGCAGCGGCCGGCGACGAGGATGCCGTCCGGACAGGTGAAGACCTTCGGCGGCTGGATGCCGTAGCCGCGGCGGCGGTCCGTGGCGGGCGTGCCGGGGGAGAGGAAGCCGGCGGCCCCCGGGAAGAGGATGGCGGTGCCGTCGGTCCGGTCGCCGTACGGGGGCGGCAGGAGGGTCCCGGTGTCGTCCTCGGGGACGAAGAACAGGATCCGGAACGAACCGCTGGTCTCGTCCCCGAGGCGGAGGTCGAAGGCGGCGTCCCCGGTGACGACATCGCCCACCACCTTCACGCCGGAGAAGGAGAGCGGCAGTGCGGTGGGGTGGCCGGATTCGTCGATCTCGGCCATGAGGCGGTGCAGTCCCGGGGCGGTGTCGGGTGCGGAGTACTCCCTCAGTGAGATGAGCGCGTCGTCCTGGGCCGGCACTACCTGCTCGTCATCCATGGCCTCTCCTCAGAACCGCCCTCCTGGTGTGCGGAGGGTCGACGAGGGTGACGGATGCCCGCGCCGGGCGCTCGGGGCACCGGGAGCGGGCGGGTATCCCCCGAACGGCGGCGGACGGGAACCGGGACGGGGCATCAGCGGTGCGGTGCGGGTTCCGTGCGCGCCCTGCCGCTGCCGGGAGTCGGCGGCGTCGGAATCCGGCACGGCGTCAAAGGTGCGCCCCGGCAGCGGCCGAGGGCCGGGCGGTCGGCCTCCGGGCCGGGACCGGCGCACTCGCAGGGGGCTGACATTTCCTTGTCCGGAATGTGGTTGAAATGTGATCCATTTCTGCACGGGCGGTGGCCGGATGGTGCTCTGATGGGCCAATGACCTACGCGTACCCGCCACCGGCTGCCGCTCCGACCCGCCCGTGGTGGCGCCGGCCCGCAGCGATCGTCCTCGCCCTGCTCTTCGTGCCACCGGTCGGCCTGGTGCTGGTGTGGACCTCGCTCTGGCAGCGGCCGGTGAAGGTGGCCGCCAGTGTGATCGGCGGGATCTACTGCCTGATCTGGTTCGGCGCGGTGCTCGCGGACCCGAAGCCCGACCGCACCGATCTCGTCCAGCCGGCCGCGGCCGCCACGTCGTCCCCCGCCACGGGCCCGGCCTCCCCGGCGCCGACCGCGAGCGCGAGCCCGTCGGCCACGCCCACTCCGACGGCGACGCCGACCCAGACCCCGACACCCACGCCGACTCCGGCGGTCACTCCCACGCCCGCGCCGACGTCCGCCGCGGGTGCGTACTACGCGAACTGCACGGCCGCCCGGGCGGCCGGGGTCGCCCCGTTGCACCGGGGTGACCCCGGATACCGCGCGGGCCTGGACGCGGACGGTGACGGCGTCGCGTGCGAGCAGCCCTCCGGCAGCGGTTCCTCCGGCGGCAGCCCGGCGGGCGGCTCGGCGAGCGGCGGTTCGGTGGCAGGCGGCTCCGGTACGGGCGGTTCGACCTCCGGCGGCACCTCCACCGGTGGTGACCCGGCGAGCGGCGGCGGGGGCGCGACCTCCGGTGGAGGCGGCGGCGCCGCGTACTACGCCAACTGCGCCGCGGCCCGGGCGGCCGGGGTCGCCCCGCTGCACCGGGGCGACCCCGGGTACCGTGCGGGGCTCGACCGCGACAACGACGGCGTCGCCTGCGAGTGACCGGTGCCGGGCGGCCCGCCGGCGCGGCGGGCTGCACCGGACCGGTTCCGCCACCCGGACGTCCCGGTGGGCGCCGCCGACCCGGCGGACGCGCCGTGGCCGGGCGGGCGCGGCACGGGCCCTACCGCCCCGCCCCGGTCTCCAGGTTGTGGGTCATCCGTTCCAGGACGGCGACGGCGGTGCGGTACTCCTCCGGGGAGATGCCGGTCGTCGCCAGGGCACGGAAGGCGTCGACGCGGGCGGCGACGCCGGTGAGGCGTGCGCGGCCGTTCCCGGTGAGGGCGAGGCGGGCCTGGGCCGGGCGGGTCGCCCAGCCGTCGGCGAGGACGGCCGTGATGGCGGCGGTCAGGTCGGCGGCGTCGGCGTTGGCGGCGAGCACGGTCAGGACGGTGGTGTCGGTGGCCTGCGGGTCGTCCTGGACGACGTTGAGGACCTGCCAGGCGAGCCGGGTGAGGCCGAACTCGGCCAGCACGGCGTTCATGCGGCCGGTGAGGGCCTGGTCGGTGCGGTTGAGCCAGTAGCCGATCGGCTTCATGCGGTGCTCCCGAGGGGCGGGTCGGCTCAGCGCGCGGTGGTGAAGGCGGCGGCGTTCTCGCGGGCCCACTGCCGGTACGAGCGGGCGGGGCGGCCGAGCAGGGTTTCGGTGGTGTCGGCGATGACGGCGGGGCCGTGCCGGTCGGCGGCCTGCCACAGGTCGAGCAGCGAGCGGACCATCGGCGCGGGCATGTGCCGGCCCATCTCCTGCTCGGCCTCGGCGCGGGTGATGTGCTCGACCTCGATCCCGCGGCCGAGGGTGTCGGCGAGGACGGCGAGCTGCTCGCGGAAGGTGAGTGACTCGGCCCCGGTCAGGGTGACGGCGCGGCCGGTGAGGGAGTCGCCGGTCAGGGCGGCGACGGCGATGTCGGCGATGTCCTCGGGGTGGATCGGCGCGATGTGCGCGTCGGGGTAGGCGAGCCGGACCGGCGTCGAGTTGCCGATGGACCAGGCCCAGCCGAGGGAGTTGCTGGCGAAGGCGTCGGGGCGCAGGAGGGTGCAGGTGAGCGCGGAGCCGGCGAGCGCCTGCTCGACGAGGAGGCTGTGGCTCGCGAGCGGGTCGTTCGCCGCGTCCGGGCCGAGGACCGAGGACGAGGAGAGCAGGACGACGTGCTCGACACCGGCGGCCTCGGCGGCCTCGACCAGCTCGTGGATGCCGGCGGGCTGCGGGTAGAGGAAGACCTGGCGGACGCCGCGCAGGGCGGCGGTGAACGTTTCGGGCCGGTCGAGGGCGAGTTCGGCGACCTCGACGCCGGCCGGGACGGTCAGGTGGGCGGGGTCGGCGCTGGCGGCGCGGACGGTGTGGCCGGCGGCGTGCAGGCGGTCGATGACGGCGCGGCCGACCTTGCCGCGGGCGCCGGTGACGAGGATGGTCATGGAATGCTCCGTTCGTTGCTGAAGACATATGCATGCTTACATGCATGCGTTTTCACGTCAACACATGTCTTCGAACGGTCATCCAGTTACGATGGGGGCATGACGAAGCACGAGCCGGGAACGGCGGACGAGCTGCTGGACGCGGTGGGCCCGGCCTTCGGGAAGCTGCGGCGCTCCTCCCTCCTGGAGGTCGAGAACCCGATCGCCCAGAAGGACCTCGGCCGCACCCTGGTCCTGAACATCGTCCTGGAGGCCGAGCAGGACGAGGCCCGCGAGGTCACCGTCGGCGCGGTGGCGGAACACCTGGGCGTCGACCCGTCGGTGGCCAGCCGCATGGTGACCGACTCCATCACCGCCGGCTACCTGATCCGTGCCGCCTCCCAGCAGGACGGTCGCCGCACCGTCCTCCATCTCAGCCCCGCCGGGCGGGACCTGATGGCGCGCTTCCGGCGGCACCAGCGCTCCGCCTTCGAGCAGGTCACCGAGGGGTGGACCGAGCGCGAACGCCTGGACTTCGCCCGTCTCATGCTCAAGTACGTCGCAGCCCAGGAGGAGCTGCGCCACCGGGCCGCGGGCGGCCGGGAGACCGGCCGTTGAGCCGTCCGTGACCCGGTGGCGCAGGGCGGGGGCCGGGGCGGCCCGGCCTCAGCGGGCCCGGTGGGCGGCGATGAGCTCCGCGTAGCGGTGGCCGCTGGTCTTGACCGTCCTGCGCTGGGTGGCGTAGTCGACGTGGACGAGGCCGAACCGCTTGTCGTAGCCGTACGCCCACTCGAAGTTGTCCAGCAGCGACCAGGCGAAGTATCCGGCCGGTGGGGCGCCCTGGGCGGCGGCGCGGGCGCAGGCGGCGAGGTGCTGTTCGAGGTAGGCGGTGCGCTCGGGGTCGTGGACGGTGCCGTCGGGGGCGACGGTGTCGTGGTAGGCGGCGCCGTTCTCGGTGACGTAGATCCGCCGGACGCCGTACTCGTGGGTGAGGCGCAGCAGCAGTTCTTCGAGGCCGGGGGCGTGCACCTCCCACGGCATCGCGGTGTGCCCGGGGTTGGGGCCGGGCAGCTGGCGGAAGTGCGGGGCGGGGCCGGCCGGGTCGTCGGCGACGATCTGGCGGAAGTAGTAGTTGAGGCCGAGCCAGTCGAGCGGGGCCGCGATGAGGTCGAGGTCGCCGTCGCGCAGCGGCAGGTCGACGCCGTAGACCTCCTGCATGTCCTTCGGGTAGCCGCGGCCGAGGACGGGGTCGAGCCACCACCGGTTGACGTGGCCGTCGGCGCGGACGGCGGCGGCCCGGTCGGCCTCGGAGTCGGTGGCGGGCTGCACCGGGCTGAGGTTGTTGACGATGCCGATCCGCGCGCCGGCAACGGTCTCCCGCAGCACCTGGACGGCGAGGCCGTGGGCGAGGTGCAGGTGGCAGGAGGCGCGGACGGCGGCGGCGAGGTCGGTCAGGCCGGGGGCCATCGCGCCGTCGAGGTGGCCGATCCAGGCGGAGCAGAGCGGCTCGTTGAGCGTCGCCCAGTCGGTGACGCGGTCGCCGAGGCGGGCGGCGACCACGGCGGTGTACTCGGCGAAGCGTTCGGCGGTCTCGCGGACGGGCCAGCCGCCGCGGTCCTGCTGGGCCTGGGGGAGGTCCCAGTGGTAGAGGGTGGGGAACGGCCGGATGCCGGCGGCGAGCAGGGCGTCGACCAGGCGGTCGTAGAAGTCGAGCCCGGCCGGGTTGACCCGGCCGTCGGCGTGCGGGACGACACGGGGCCAGGCGATCGAGAACCGGTAGGCGCCGAGGCCGAGCCGGCGCATCAGCGCGATGTCCTCGGGCCAGCGCCGGTAGTGGTCGCAGGCGGTGTCGCCGGTGTCGCCGCCGGCGACCTTGCCGGGGGTGTGGGAGAAGGTGTCCCAGATGGAGGGGGCGCGGCCGTCGGCGTGCACCGCCCCCTCGATCTGGTAGGCGGCGGTGGCCGCGCCCCAGAGGAAGTCGTCGGGCAGGGGGCTCAGCGCGCTGAGGGGGGTCACGAGGGGGCCTTTCGGGAGCGGGGCGGGAGCGGGCGGTCAGGTGGTGGACCGGGCGGTCACGTGATGGAGCGGGCGGTCACTTGACGGCGCCGGCCGTGAGCCCGGCGACGAGGTAGCGCTGGAGCAGCAGGAAGCCGGCGACGACGGGCACGCTGACCACGAGCGAGGCGGCCATCACCTGGTTCCAGTACACGTCGTTGAGAGTGGCGTAGCCCTGGAGGCCGACGGCGAGGGTCCGGGTCTCGTCGTTGGTGAGGACGGAGGCGAAGAGCACCTCGCCCCAGGCGGTCATGAAGGCGTACACCGCCACCGCGACGATGCCGGGGACGGCGGCCGGGACGATGATCCGGACCAGGGCCCGGAGCGGCCCGCAGCCGTCGACCAGGGCGGCCTCGTCGAGGTCGCGCGGGATCGAGTCGAAGTAGCCGGCCAGCATCCAGATCGAGAACGGCAGCGAGAAGGTCAGGTAGGTGAGGATCAGGCCGCCCCGGCTGCCGTACAGCGCGACACCCGTGGCGTTGCCGACGTTGACGAAGATCAGGAAGAGCGGCAGCAGGAAGAGGATGCCGGGGAACATCTGGGTGGAGAGCACGGTGACGGTGAACAGCCGGCGGCCGCGGAAGCGGTAGCGGCTGACCGCGTACGCCGCGAGGATCGCGACCAGCACCGAGCAGACGGTCGCCCCGCCGGCCACGATCAGCGAGTTGACCAGGTACCGCCCGAGCGGGACGGTGCGCCAGATGTCCAGGTAGGGGCGGAAGGTGACCGTGCTGGGGATCCAGCGGAACGGCCCCTGGACGTCCTGGAGCGGCTTCAGCGAGCTGCTGAGCATCACCAGCACCGGGACGGTGGCGAAGACGGTGAGCGCGGACAGGAAGATCCGGCGGAACCACCGGAAGGACGCGGGCGGGTCGATCATGCGGTGTCCCTCCGGCGTGAGGTGAGCAGCAGGTACAGGGCGGTGACGAGCAGCAGGAAGAGCAGCAGGAGCACCGACATGGCCGAGCCGGCGCCGAAGTTCCAGGTGACGAAGGAGGACTGGTAGATGTGGATGGAGACGAGGTCCGCCGCCTCCGGGGCCGACTTGCCGAACAGCACGTACGGCGTGTTGAAGTCGTTGAACGTCCAGAGGAAGAGCACCAGGACCAGCACCAGGTTGACCGGGCGCAGCGAGGGCAGGGTGATCCGGCGGATCTGCTGCCAGACCCCGGCGCCGTCCAGCGCGGACGCCTCGTACAGTTCGCGCGGGATGTTCTGGAGGCCCGCGGTGAGGGTGAGGAAGGCGAACGGCCAGCTGCGCCAGACCGAGACGGTGACCAGGGCGGTGAAGCTGTTGTCGCCGATCAGCCAGAACGGCTTGTCGTCGACGAGGTGGAGCTGGTCGTGGAGGACGTGGTTGATCAGTCCGGTGTCCCGCTGGAACATGAACGACCAGGTGATCACGGCCGCGTAGACCGGCAGGGCGTAGGGCAGGAGGAAGAGGGCGCGCAGAACGCCGCGGCCGCGGAAGGCGTCCTGGGTGGTGATCGCGGCCGCGGTGCCGATCAGCCAGGAGAGGCCGACGGCGAGTACGGTGAACGCGCAGGTGACCCAGAAGGAGTGCAGCAGGGCCCGGCCGACGGGGGCGTGGAAGTCCACCGCCATCCGGTAGTTGGCGAGGCCGTCCCAGGGGGCGGCGGACCAGTCCCGGATGAAGAACTGGGTGAGCCGTTTGAAGCTCATCACGATGCCGACCACCATCGGGACCAGGTGGACGACGAGTTCGAGGACGAGGGCGGGGAGCAGCAGCAGGTAGGGCAGGTTGCGGCTGCGGGGGCGGGGGAGGAGTCGCTTGCGGATCACGTCAGCCGGCCGGCATCTGCTGCTGGGCCTTGGTGAGTTCGGCCTTCACGCTGTCGTCGGTTGCGGGCTTCCCGGCGGCGGCCGCGGCGAGCAGGTTCTTGACGGCGGTCCCGACCAGGGTCTCGAACTGGCTCTCGTTCGCCACCTGCGGGAGGGGCTTGGCGCTGCCGCCGAGGACGCCGGCCAGGGCTTTGAGCTCGGGGGTGGCGAAGGCCGGGTCGGCCTGGGCGTCGGTGACCGGGGGGATCGACCCGTAGGTCTTGTTGAGCTGGGTCTGCTCCTCCGTGCCGGTCATGAACTTCACGAACCTGAGGGCGCCGTCGGTGTTCCGGGTGTTCTTGAAGACGGCGAGGTTGATGCCGGCGACCATCGAGGTGGTGGCACGGTCGCCGGTGGCGCCGGCCGGGACGGGAACGGGTGCGACGCCGTAGTCCTCGGGGTTCATGCCGTGGGACTTGAGGTTGGCGCCGGCGGCCTGCCACATCAGCATGGCGGCCTTGCCGGTGGCGAAGTCGGTGACGGACTGGTTGTTGGCGTACTCGGCGTTGCCGGGGGCGGCGATCCTCTCGGTGCCGAGCAGGTCGACGTACTGCTTCACGGCGGCGACGGTGCCGGGGCCGTCGAAGGCGGGCCGGCCGGTGGCGTCGAAGAAGTCGCTGCCGTGCTGCTTGGCGAGGACGAAGGCGTGGTGGACGTTCTCGGAGACGTTGCCGCCTTCGAGGGCGAGGCCGTAGTGGCCGCCGGTGGTGAGCCGGTGCCCGTCGGCGACCAGCTCGTCCCAGGTGGCCGGGGGCCGGTCGATGCCGGCCTCGGCGAAGAGCTTCTTGTTCCAGTACAGGCCGTAGGCCATCGAGTAGAGCGGGACGGCGGCCGGGTCCTTGCCGGCTGCGCCGGCCGAGCCGAGGGCGGCGGGCAGGAAGCGCTCCCTGCCGCCGATCTTCTCGAAGGCGGCGGCGTCGAAGGGCAGCAGGGCGCCGGTGGCCTGGAGGGAGGCGGACCAGGTGTTGCCGATGTTCAGCACGTCGGGGCCCTGGCCGGAGCTGGCGGCGGCGAGGATCCGGTTGAGCAGGTCGGACCAGGGGATGACCTCCAGCTTCACCTTGATGCCGGTCTGCTGCTCGAACTTCCTCAGCTCCGGCTCCAGCACCTGGCGGTCGTTCTCCAGGCTGGTGCCTTGGTTGGAGGCCCAGTAGGTGAGCGTGCCGGGGCTGCTGTTGTCACCGCCGCCGGCCGCGGACCCGCCGCCGCAGGCGGTGGCGGTGAGGGTCAGGGTGGCGGCCAGGACGGTGGCCGCGGCGGTGCGTCTGATGGGCACGACGGGGGCCCCTCTCGGGTGGGTGGTCTTCTGGTGGGGTGAAGTGCCTTGCTCCGGCGCTTACTTCAGGGCGTGATTTAACGTGTGAGAAAAGCTTCCGTCAAGGGTTCGGGCAGCGATAGATTCGGGGCAGGAGGGAGATCCCATGACCGTGCGGGGCAAGAAGACGGTGCGTGACCTGCGCAGAGGCAGCCGGTCGGCGCTGCTGCGACGGCTGTACTTCGACGGGCCGCTGAGCCGCCAGGAGCTCGGGGCCGTCACCGGGCTCAGTGCCGGCTCGATCAGCAACGTGACCGGCGAGCTGCTCGCCGACGGGCTCATCGAGGAGTGCGGCTCGGTGGACTCGGACGGCGGGCGGCCCCGGATCCTGCTCCAGGTGGCCGCCGGGCGGGCCCACCTGGTCGGGGTGGACGTCGGGGAGACGCAGGTCAGGGTCGCCCTGTTCGACCTGGCCCGGACCGAGCTGGCCGCCAGCGACCGGCCGCTCTCCGACTGCGGCCACGACGTCGACCACGTGGTGGAGCTGATCCTCGCCGGGCTGGCCGAGGTGCTGGAGCGCACCGGGACCGACCCGGCCACCGTGCTCGGCGTCGGCATCGGCGTGCCGGGCATCGTCGAGCAGGGCGACCCGGGTGGTGACGGTGCCGGGATCGTGGTGCACAGCCAGACGGTCGGCTGGGACGCCGTCCCGCTCGGCCGGCTGCTGCGGGCCGGCACCGGGCTGCCGCTCTTCGTCGACAACGGCGCCAAGACGCTCGGCCAGGCCGAGATGTGGTTCGGCGCAGGGCGCGGCGTGCGGCACGCGGTGATCGCCCTCTTCGGCTCCGGCGTCGGGGCCTGTGTGATCGCCGACGGCGTCCGGTTCCGCGGGGCCACCAGCAGCGCGGGGGAGTGGGGCCACACCAAGGTCCACGTCGGCGGCCGGCGTTGCCGCTGCGGCGCGCTCGGCTGCCTGGAGGCGTACGTCGGGGCCGAGGCGCTGGTCGAGCGGTGGGGCGGGGCGCCGGCCGGCGGCGGGGAGAAGGCCGGGCTGGCCGCGCTGCTGGCCGCCGCGGAGGCGGGGGAGCCGGCCGCCGCGGGGCTGCTCGTCGAGGCCGCCGAGTACCTCGGTGCGGCCATCGCCGACCTGGTCAACCTGTTCAACCCCGAGCGGATCGTGATCGGTGGATGGGCGGGCCTGCTGCTCGGCCCCCGGCTGCTGCCGGCGATCCGCGCCGCGGCCACCGCGTACGCGCTGCGCTTCCCGCGCGAGCAGACCTCGATCGTGCTCGGCACGCTCGGCCCGGAGGCGGTCACCGTCGGCGCCGCGACCCTGCCGCTGACCGACTTCCTGGACTCCGGCGGGGAGCTGCCGCACGGCGCCGACACCCGGCCGGCCACCCGGGTCTGACCTGGCAGGATCCGCCTTTTCGTTGCTGTACAAGCTAGTTCACGGTGTGAGGAAAGTCGGCTCGAAGGGTTGACACCCCCGATCGGCAGCCCCGAGACTCCCGGTCGGGGGCGCTCCCCGACACCCGGACGACGGTGGCCGGCAGCGCTTCGTCACGCACCCGGTGACCGGCCGCCCCGGCGGCCCGTGCCACCCGGCCCCGTCGTTCCCCACCACCCGGCGCCTGCGCTGCGCCGGGCGCGGGCCTCGGCATGCGCCCCCGCATCCCACCCACCCCCACCGCAGGAGAAGCCCGTGAGGCTCACTTCAGCACGCCCCCGCCGGGGACCGGCCGCACTGCTCGGCCTGTCCCTGCTCGCCGGCCCCGCGCTGGCGCTGCCCGCCCAGACCGCGCTCGCCGCCGTCCCCACCCCCGCCCGCGCCGCCGCCGCGGACGGCACCGCCGGGGACTGCGGCACCGCGAACGCGGCCCAGGGCCGGCCGGCCACCGCCTCCTCCGCCGAGAACGGCGGCACCGCCGCCGCCAACGCCGTGGACGGGAACACCGGGACCCGCTGGTCCTCCGCCTTCAGCGACCCGCAGTGGCTCCAGGTCGACCTGGGAAGCGTCCGGCAGATCTGCCGCGTCGTGCTCGACTGGGAGGCCGCGTACGGGCGTTCGTACGAGATCCAGACCTCGGACGACGGCGCCGCCTGGCACACGGTGTACACCAAGGGCAACGGCACCGGCGGCACCGAGACCCTCGCCGTCACCGGCAGCGGCCGCTACGTCCGGATGAACGGCCTGACCCGGGGCACCGGTTACGGCTACTCGCTCTGGGAGTTCCAGGTCAACACCGCCGACGGCCCCACCGTCCCGCCGGTCCAGGGCGGCGGCGACCTCGGGCCCAACGTGCTGGTCTTCGACCCGGCCACGCCCGGCATCCAGGCCAAGGTGGACGAGGTCTTCGCCAAGCAGGAGTCCAACCAGTTCGGCGACCAGCGCTACGCGCTGCTCTTCAAGCCGGGCAGCTACAACAACCTCAACGCCCAACTCGGCTTCTACACCTCGATCGCCGGGCTCGGCCTCAAGCCCGACGACACCACGATCAACGGCGACGTCACCGTGGACGCCGGGTGGTTCAACGGCAACGCCACCCAGAACTTCTGGCGCTCCGCCGAGAACCTCGCGCTCAACCCGGTCAGCGGCACCGACCGCTGGGCCGTCGCCCAGGCCGCGCCGTTCCGCCGGATGCACGTCAAGGGCGGTCTCAACCTGGCGCCCAACGGCTACGGCTGGGCCAGCGGCGGCTACATCGCCGACAGCCGGATCGACGGCGCCGTCGGCAACTACTCGCAGCAGCAGTGGTACACCCGGGACAGCGCGGTCGGCGGCTTCTCCAACGGCGTCTGGAACCAGGTGTTCTCCGGTGTCCAGGGCGCACCCGCGCAGAGCTTCCCCAACCCGCCCTACACCACGCTGGACACCACCCCCGTCTCGCGCGAGAAGCCGTTCCTGTACCTGGACGGCAACGACTACAAGGTGTTCGTCCCGGCCAAGCGCACCAACGCCCGCGGCGTCTCCTGGGACGGCACTCCGCAGGGCACCTCGCGGCCCCTCAGCCAGTTCTACCTGGTCAAGCCCGGGGCCACCGCCGCCACCATCAACGCCGCGCTCGCGCAGGGGCTCGACCTGCTGTTCACCCCCGGCGTCTACCACGTCGACCGCCCGATCGAGGTCAACCGGCCCGGCACCGTGGTGCTCGGCCTCGGACTGGCGACCGTCGTCCCCGACAACGGGGTGACGGCGATCAAGGTCGCGGACGTGGACGGCGTCCGGCTGGCCGGCCTGCTGGTCGACGCCGGCCCGGTCAACTCGCCGGTGCTGGTGCAGATCGGCCCGGACAACGCGGCCGCCGACCACGCGGCCGACCCGACCACCCTCCAGGACGTCTTCATCCGCGTCGGCGGCGCCGGCCCCGGCTCGGCCACCGCCGGGGTCGTGGTCAACAGCGACGACGTGATCATCGACCACACCTGGATCTGGCGCGCCGACCACGGCGCCGGCGTCGGCTGGAACACCAACCCCGCCGACTACGGCCTGCTCGTCCGCGGCGACGACGTGCTCGGCACCGGGCTCTTCGTCGAGCACTTCAAGAAGTACGACGTCGAGTGGTCCGGCGAGCGCGGGCGGACGATCTTCTTCCAGAACGAGAAGGCGTACGACGCGCCGAACCAGGCCGCCGTCCAGAACGGCGCGACCAAGGGCTTCGCCGCCTACAAGGTCGACGACACCGTGACCAGCCACGAGGGGTGGGGCCTCGGCAGCTACTGCTACTTCAACGTGGACCCGACCATCCGGATGGACCACGGCTTCGAGGCCCCGGTCCGGCCGGGCGTGAGGTTCCACGACCTGCTGGTCGTCTCGCTGGGCGGCAACGGCCAGTACGAGCACGTGGTCAACGGCACCGGCGCCGCGACATCGGGCACCTCCACCACCCCCTCCACCGTGGTCGCCTACCCCTGACCCCGGTGCGACCCCGCCCCGGTCGTGCCCGTGCGGGCACGACCGGGGCCCTGCTCAGCCCAGCACCGCCGGGGCCGGCCCGTCCGGGCGGACGGTGATGCTGTAGGCGGTGCCGGCGGGGGTGGAGAGGAAGCGCGGCGTGTACGCGGGGAGGAGGACTTCGAGCAGGGCGGTGCTCTCCCGCACGGCGAACTGCGTGCCCAGGCAGGCGCGGGCGCCCAGGCCGAAGGGGTAGTAGGCGCCGAGGTGCGCCGGACGGGCGCCGGCCGTGGTGAACCGGTCCGGGTCGAAGCGTTCCGGATCCGGCCAGAGCGCCGGGTCGCGGTGGGTCAGGTAGGGGCTGACGATGACGTCGGTGCCGGCCTCGACCCGGTGGCCCAGCAGGGTGTCGTCCTCGGCCGCGTGCCGGGGCAGGATCCACGCGGACGGGTAGAGCCGCAGCGTCTCGCTGACCAGCGCCTGGATCGCCTCCCGCCGCTCCGCCGAGCCCTCCGGGCCGGCCGCCAGCGCCCGGACACGGGCCTCGGGGTGGCGGTCGAGGAGGAGGAAGAGCCAGGTCAGCGTGGTGGCGGTGGTCTCGTGCCCGGCCACCAGCAGGGTGACCAGCTCGTCGCGGATCAGCCGGTCGGTGTACGCGGGGTCCTCCTCGCCCGCCTCCACCAGCACCCGAAGCAGCCCGTCCCCGGCCGGGCCGCGCCGGGCGGCGTCGATCGCGGCGTGCGCGACCGCGTCGATCCGCGCCAGGTCGGCGGCGACCGCCTCGGGGATCCCGGCGGCATCGGCCGGCAGGGTCGGCATCGCGGCCACCACCCGGGCGACGGCGGCGAGTTCGCGGTCCGTCCGGTCGTCCAGCGGACGACCGGTGAGCGCCCGCCAGATGGTGTCCAGGGCGAAGTGCCGCATCTCCTCGCCGACGTCGAACCGCTCCCCGGTACGGGCGTACCCGGCCCAGCGGTCGGCGGCGTGCCGGGCGGCCTCGACGATCCGCTGCTCGTAGCGGCGCATCCCGGTACCGGTGAACTGGGACTGGAGCATGCGCCGTTGGCGCTTCCAGGCGTCGCCGGTCGCGGAGAGGACACCCTCCCCCGCCAGCATCCGGGCCCGGTGCGAGCGCTTGACGTAGCGGTCCGGGTGGCGGCCGAGCACGTGCTGCACGGCCTCCGGGTCGGTGACCAGGACGGTCGGCCGCGGCCCGAGGCGGACCGCGGCGACGCCGCCGAGCTCGCGCTGCGCCCGCGCGAACAGCTCGACCAGGTCGGCCTTCTCGGCCTGCCACCGCGCGACGGCCTCGGCCGGCAGTTCGGGCACGGGCCGGCCGGCCGCCCTGTCTGCGGCCCCGTCGGCGGCCCCACCGGCGGGCGGCGGTACGGGGGCGGGGTGGGCTTCCGTGGCCACGGGAGTGCTCCTCTGACGACTGGACCGGCCACTCGGACGGGTGCCGGGCGCACCTGACTGTACGTCAACAGGTGGTCACCGGTCAGGCCGCGCCCCGAGGCCGGCCCGCTGCTCCGGCGGCTGCTCCGGGCGGGGGATCGCGCGGGGGCCGGCCGGGGGACCGGGCGGGGCAATGCCACCCGGGCGGCGGACAGTCACGACGTGTGCGAACGGGTACCGTTCGGCGAGGCCGCCCCGGCCCCTCACCGCTGCTCGCCCACCGATGGGAGACACGCATGCCCGGGACTCCGCTCACCACGCCCCGCCCTCGCGTCGGCAGACCGGCCCGGTGGCTGGCCGCTGCCCTGCTGCTGCCGGCGCTGGCCGCCTGCGGGGGAGGCGGCGGCGGTTCCGGATCCGGCGCGGCGAGCTCGGCGGCCGTCGCGGCAGAGCCGGTGGACACGCCCCCGGCGGAGGGCTCGGGGCAGCAGCCCCAGGACAAGCGGACGCAGGCGGGCGGCAACCAGGGCGGCTTCAGCGGAGCGGGCAACGTGTCGGCGAGCGCCACCGGAATCTGGCCGACGGCCCATCTGACGCTCACGAGTTCGGTGACCAGCACCTTCACCGCCAAGGTGACCCAGGTCAACAACTGTGCCGGCGGCGCAAAGTCCTCGGGCTCCACGAGCGTGGAGTTCACGGGAGGTACGGCGAGCGCCACGGTCGAACTTCCCGGCCCGAAGCCCACCTCCGAGGGGTCCAAGGTCTGCTTCACCCTGACCGCGGGCGGAAAGAGCCAGTCCGTTCAAGCCTCGGGCGGGCTGGCAGTGCAGCACGACACCGAGAACGGGGGCGGCCAGAACGGCGGAGGCAACGAGAACGGGGGCCAGGACGGCGGGCAGAACGGCGGGGGCGGTGAGAACGGCGGCAACGAGAACGGGGGCGGCTCGGCAGGCACCAGCGCCGGCAACGCGTCGGCGGGCAGTGGGAGCACGCCCTGAACCCTGCGGAGGAGGAGCCGCCCACCGCCGGGCCCGCCGCCGACCCGGACGCCGACCCGGACGCCGGGCCCGCCGCCACGGCCGGGCAGTCCGGGCCGGCCGAGCCGCCCGCCCCCGGGCCGCCCGAGCCGCCCGAGTCGCCTGCCCCCGAGCCGCCCACCGGCCGCTCGTGGAGCAGCTGGCTCGGCCTGATCGCGTCCTGGGTCGCGCCGACCACCCTCATCACCGCGCTGCTGTTCTTCTTCGGCTTCGCCTACACCGACTCGCTCTACCACTACTTCGGCCTGGACGCCGCGACGATCGGCTTCGGCACCCAGGACCTCCTGCTCCGCAGCTCGCCCGCGCTCTACCTCCCGGCCGGCGTCGTCCTCTGCGGCGCCCTGCTGGCCGCGCTCGCGTACCACCTGGCGACCCGCACCGTCCGTACCGGCACGGACGGCCGGCGCGTCGTCCGCCGGGCCTGCGGGGCCGTCGCGGTGCTGGTCGTCCCGCTGGTGGTGCTCGGCTTCCTGACCGGGTTCGAGGTGATCGACGCGGGGCCGATGGGCACCCCGCTGCTGCTCGGCGGCGCCCTGCTGCTGGTCGTGCTGGCCCGGCTGCTCGCCGTCCGCACCACCGGCGCCCCCTACCCGCTGACCGGGGAGCGGGCGGCGCTCGGCATCAGCACGGCGCTCATCGTGCTCTGTTCGTTCTGGGCCGCCGGCGGCTTCGCCCACCAGAAGGGGGAGGCGGACGCCGAGCGGCTGGCCGGCAACCTGGCGCTGCGCCCGGCCGTCGTCCTCGACACCCCCGAGCGGCTCTACCTCCAGTGGTCCGGGGTGGACGAGCGGGCGCTGCCGGACGCGGGGGCGGGGCAGCGGTTCCGTTACCGCTACCGCGGCCTGCGCCTGCTTGCGCAGGCCGACGGCCGGATGTTCCTGATCCCGCACGACTGGACCTGGGACGCGGGCAACGTGCTGATCCTCCCGGTCGACGCCAACGTCCGGATCGTCTTCCACCCGGGCTGATCCGGCGCCGCCCGGTCCCGGCGCCGCCCGGTCCCGGCGCCGTCCGGTCCCGGGACCGGCTGCCGACGCGGCCGTGCCGCGGTTCGTCCCCCTCGACGAACCGCGGCACGGCCTGTCCCGTCGGCTGGTGCCGATCCGTCCGCTCAGATCTGCTGCCAGAGGGCCGGGACGATGTTGGGCTCCCAGCCGACCTGGGCCGTGTGGCCCTGGATGCAGCGGTAGCTGACCCCGTTGTAGGTCACCACGTCACCGGCCCGGTAGGTGGTGCCCGGCGTCCAGGTGCCGCCCGGGTTGCCCGGGTCGGTGCCGACCACCAGGGAGTACGTGGTGGTGTGGGTGGCGGAGCCGGTGCCGGTCACGGTGATGGAGTAGGTGCCCGACGCCGTTCCGGAGCCGACCGCGAGGGTCAGCGTCGCGGACCCGCCGGACTGCACGGAGGAGGGGCTGACCGTGGCGGTGACGCCGGCGGGCGCACCCGAGACGGAGAGGTTCACCGTCTGGGCCGAGCCGGAGGTGGTGGCGGTGGAGACGGTCGCCGTGGTGCTGCCGCCCGGCGTGGTGGTGCCGGTCGCCGGGTTCACCGCGAGCGAGAAGTCGTTGGTCGGCACGGGGCCGCCGCCGACCGAGGTCTTCCACAGGGTGTACGCGACGCCGTCGGCGCTGCGGTCCAGCGCGGTCGCGTTGATGTTGCTGCTGGTGTCGCACGCCGAGTGGTAGCAGGAGTCGTACGCGCGGCCCGCGGTGCCGCCCCACTTGGCGGCCTGCGCCGCGGTCTTGGTGTCGCTGGCGCCGGCCGCGTAGCCGGAGGTGGGGATGCCGGCCTGCTGGAACGAGTAGTCGTCGGAGCGGCCCTGGCCCTCGACGTTCTCCTCCGGCTGGAGGCCCAGGGAGTCCCAGTAGGCCTTCATCGGCGCGGACGCGGCGGAGTTGAGGTTGTTGACGAAGTAGCCGGCGTTGGGGGAGCCGACCATGTCGAAGTTGTAGTAGCCCTTGATGGCGCTGCGCTGGGTGGAGCCCAGCTGGCTCACGTAGTACTGCGAGCCCTGGAGGCCCTGCTCCTCGCCGGTCCACCAGGCGAACCGGACGTGCCGGGTCAGGGTGGGGTTCTGCTGGGCGAGGGCGAGCGCGTTCTCCAGCAGGACGGCGGAGCCCGAGCCGTTGTCGTTGATGCCCGGACCGGCGCTGACGCTGTCCAGATGGGCGCCGAACATGGTGACCTGGTCGGCGGGGCCGCCCGGCCAGTCGGCGATCAGGTTGTTGGACTGGTAGCTGCAGGAGGTGCAGGTCTGCTCGGTGACGGTGTAGCCGGCGGCCTGGAGCCTGCCCTTGACGTAGGCGAGCGACTGGCTGTGCCCGGCGGTGCCCGCCCGGCGGTTGCCGCCGTTCTGCGAGGCGATGGTGTTGAGCTGGACCAGGTGCGCCTGCACGTTGGCGACGCTGATGTCGGGCGCGTTGCCGCCGGGGTTGCCGCCGCCGACCGTCAGCGTGTACTGCGCGGTGTGGGTGGCGGAGCCGGTGCCGGTCACGGTGATGACGTAGGTGCCCGGCGCCGTGGAGGCGGAGGTCGCGACGGTCAGTGTCGAGGACGAACCGGCCTGCACCGACGACGGGTTGAAGATGACCGTGGTGCCGCTCGGCGCGCCGGTGGCGCTCAGGCCGACGGTCTGGGCGCTGCCCGAGGTGACCGAGGTGTTGACCGTGGCGGTGGTGGACGCGCCGGGCTGGACGGAGCCCGCGGCCGGGTTCACGGCCAGCGAGTAGTCGTTGTTGCCGGACGGCGTGCAGGTCGGCTCGCCGCTCTGGGTGGTCACGCTGATCGCGTCCCAGGCCGCCTTGGTCCGGGTGTACAGGGCGCACGTGGCGTCGAGGCTCTTGGCGGCGGTCAGGGTGGAGACGCGGTACTTCTTGTAGGTCATGCCGCTGGTCTTGAGCAGCATGCCGCCGTAGAAGATCCGCCCGGCGTCCTTGATCCCGACGCCGGTGACCGAGGAGTTGTTGCAGGTCGGGCTGGTGGGCTTGCCGCCGCCCGGGTTGGAGCCCTCGGCGAGCAGGTAGAACCAGTGGTTCAGCGGGCCGGCCGCGGCGTGCACCTCGGTGCTCGGGATCGAGGACGAGTAGCAGTTCGGGTTGTTGCTCACCAGCGAGGGGTTGTACATGTTCCGGATCGGCCCGCTGCCGACCAGGTTGATCATCTCGCCGACGGTGTAGTCCGGGTTGTCGTACGGGGCCGGCTCGTTGGCGTACGCCTCGGTCAGCGCGCCGAAGATGTCGCCGGTGCCCTCGCCGAGGCCGTTCTCGTTGTTGGCGCCGCCGGGGGTGTACTGGTCGATGCCGTGCCCGAACTCGTGGCCGACCACGTCGATCGAGGCGATCCACTCGTTGGCGTTGTTGTGGCCGATGGAGACGGAGGTGCCGTCCCAGTAGGCGTTGACGTCGTTCAGGCCGACCTTGACCGGCCAGCTGCCGCCGTTGCCGTTGTGGCCGTTGCGGCCCAGCCAGTCGCGGAGCATGTCCCACTCCTTCTGCGCCGCGAACATCACGTCGGCGCAGCCGGTCTCCTTGCTGGTCGGGTTTCCGGTGCCCCAGGAGTCGCCGGACTTGGAGAACACCTGGCCGCTGCTGTAGTCGGCACAGCTCAGTCCGGGGCGGTTCGGGTCGCGCAGCGAGTACGAGCCGCCGGAGTTGGTGGTGCTGATGGTGACCGGGGCGGGGCCGTTCCACTTGCTGTTGGCGGTACCGGCCTTGACGTCGTCGTAGCTGTCGATCACCTCGCCGGTGCGGGCGTCCACGAAGACGTGCAGCCTGCTCGGGGCGGCGGAGGTGCGGCCGGTGAGCACGGTCTCCCAGGCGAGGCGACCGGCGCCGTCCTGGACCTTGACCACCAGGCGGCGGGCGTCGACGCCGTCCACCGCGGCCAGCCTGGTGCGGGCGGTCTTCTCGGCGTTGGCCGCGCTGACCAGCGGCGTGGTCGAACCGCCGACCGGGCCGGTGGCGGCCGCGGTGAGGCCGCGGACCTTGCCCTGGCCGTCGGCTATCACGACGGCGTCGCCGCCGACCACCGGCAGGCCCCGGTAGCTGCGCTCGTACGCGACCGAGTAGAGGCCGCCGAGCCAGGGGGTGACGGACTGGCGCTCGTAGGTCTCGCCCGGGCCCTTGGCCAGGGCGTCCAGGCCTGCCGCGGCCGCCTGGTCGGCGGCGTTGACGGCGGCGGCCAGCGCGCTCGGCGGTGCCGGGACGGCCGGGCCCGGTTCGGCTGCGGCCTGCCCGACCGCGGTGGCGGTGAGCATGCCGGCCAGGACGGTCAGGGTGGTTCCCGCCGTCAGTAGTCTGCGTTTCACTGGGGCTCCTCGAACGTGGGGGTGCCTGTACGCGGAAGGAGCGCCTGACAGGCGCTCACCTCGGGCCGCATCGGGGGACGGCCGTGCGGTCGTCCGCGTTCGGGTGCCGGAACCCTCACACGCCGTCATGCCCCGGTCAACGGCTCCGGCAGGCCGTCCGTGCGGTTGGCAAGTTCTGTCAAGCTGCGGGTTTGGTGAAGAGGTTGAGACCAAGAGGTCGAGACCAGTTGGGACCACCGGATGTACGGGGCGGCTGCGCTCCAGTACCGTCCTTCTCATCGGAAGGACCGGGATCGGACTCGGGAGGGCAGCCCCGTGCACCGGAACCACAACGGCGAAACCGTCGGTGACGGACCGTCGGCAGACGCACTGTGGCGGGCCTTCGGCACACTCCTGCGGCACTGGCGCCGCCGCGCCGGCCTCACCCAGGCCCAGCTCGGCGCCGAGATCGGCTACGACCACACCGCCGTGAGCAAACTCGAACACGGCACCCGCCGGACCACCCCGCGGGTCGCCGACCGGCTGGACGACCTGCTCGCGGCCGGCGGCGAACTGCGCGCCGCCTGCCGACGGGCCGAGGACGGGCCGCCGCGGGCCCGAGTCACCCAGGCCCCACCCGCCGGGCCGGCCGCCTGGGCGCGACCGCCGCTGCCCGGGCACACCGGCGCCCCGGAGACCGCCGCCCCACCACCGGCCTCACCGCTCGCCGCACTGCTCGCCCCGCCGCCGGCTCCGCTCACCGCACTGCTCGGCGGGGGCGAACCGCCCCGCCACCTGCCCGACTACGGGCTGCTCTGCCCGCTGCACGGCGCCGCCGGCTGCACCGTGCCAGGGCCCGGCGACCTGGCCGCCCTGCACACCGCCTTCTGCGCCGCCGGCCCCGACACCGCGCCGCCCCTCGACGCCGACACCGCCCACGCCCTCACCGGCCTGCTCGCCGCCCGCCTCCGGGCCGGCGAGACATCGGCCGGGCCCGGCACGGACGTTGTCGAGGAGACCCTGCGCGTCATCCTCGGCCGCCTCGCCCGCACCCGCTCGGCCCACGCGCGCCGCCCGTTCGCCCGGCTCGCCGCCGAGTACGCCCACGCCGCCGGCGGGCTGCGGATGCAGCACGGCCGCTACGCCACCGCGATGGCCTGCTTCGACCGCGCGCTCAGCTGGTCCGAACTGGCCGACGACCCGGCCACCCAGGTCGCCGCGCTCAGCGACATGAGCTCCCTGGCCCGCCTCGACGGCGACCCGGCGGCCGCCCTCGGCTACGCCCGCGAGATCGCCCGCGCCGCACCCGGCCGGCACTGGGCCGGGGCGATGTCCCAGATCGGCCAGGCCCGCGCGCACGGCCTGGCCGGCGACGTCCGGGCCACCGTCCGGCACATCGCCCGCGCCCGGCTCCACCTCGACCACATCGGCGAGCACGACGAGGCCGACGCGGCCTGGCTCGGCATCGCCTCGATGCGCCTTCGGGTGGAGTCCGGCGCCGCCGCAGCCCTGCGCGACGCCGCCGCGTCCGTCGACGACCCCCGGCTCGGGCTGCGCGCCGTGGACGCCGCCGAGACCGCGCTGCGCCTCCTCGCCCCCGACCAACTCCCCACCACGCGGACGCTGTTCACCATCCGGATCGCCGACTGCTACCTCTGTGCGCACGACCCGCAGGCCGCCGTCGCGCTGCTCGCCCCGCTGCTGGCGGACGCCGCCGCGCTCCCCGCCCTCGCCCGCCACGAGCTGCGCGGGCTGCGGACCCGGCCGGCCGCCGCGGGGCTGGCGGTGGGCTGAGGGGCGGTGGCGCCGTCGCGTTGCCCGGGCCGTTGCCGGGAGGGGACTCCGGGGGTGGCGGCGGGCGGCGTTCGGGCTGGCGGAATCTTGACGACCGTAGGCGTTCCCGCCGCTCGCGGGCCCCGGTCCGGAACGGAGAAGATCGAACCACCGCCGGACAGGGCGGAAGCCGGAGCGGTGTCGCCCCGGTGCGAGTCCGCCCACGCACGAGCCCCGAGGAGCACCCCGATGACCACCAGCGCCGTTCTCAGCGTCCCCGCCGCCGACCCCGCCGTCGCCGCCGCCCACTACCTCGCCCGCCTGGCCTTCGAGGCCGACGTCTCCGACGTGCACGCGGACCTGACGGCCGGTGCGGCCGGCGTGGTCGTCGTCGACTCCCGCAGCGACGTCGCGTGGGCCCAGGGCCGGATCCCCGGCGCGGTGCACATCCCCACCGCGCGGATCGCCGAGCTCGCGCCGCAGCTGATCGCCCCCGGGACGACCGTGGTCACCTACTGCTGGGGCCCCGGCTGCAACGGCGCCACCCGGGCCGCGCTCGCCTTCGCCCGGCTCGGTTTCCCGGTCAAGGAGATGCTGGGCGGCTTCGAGTACTGGGCGCGCGAGGGCTTTGCCTACGACACCGACCACGGCACCGAGCAGCGGCCGGTGGACGACCTGACCGCGCCGCGCTCCGGGATCTCCTGCGCCTGCTGAGCCCGCTCCCCGACCATCGAGGTCAGACGGGTGGCATCAGATCGCTCTCGCTGACGGTGTACGTCAGCGGGGGGTAGACGAAGTCCGTTTCCTTGTTCTCACGGCGCCGCAGTCGGTAGAACTCGTGCCGCTGCTCGTCGTCGGCCGACACGAGGCGCGCACCCTGCGGGAGGTACGCATGTCCGTCGCGAAACCGGACGAACGTTTTCGACGTCCGAAAGGTGACGCCCAACCATTGGTTGTCCGCCCTCCGGGCGGGCGTGTCCAAGACGATTCTGTGCCTGAGCCGCCGATTCGAGTCGACGGAAAACGCGACGATACCGTGGTGGGTGAGGGGGATCTCGAACTTCTCGCCACCGGATCCCTTTGATTCGAAGATCAGCTTCCTTGGCGGGATCGCTTCGGGACGCTGGTAGCAGGAGAACACGGCGATGAACGACTCGTCGGCCAGATCGAGGGCTTGGTCGGAATGGCTGCCCATGGTCGTGTAGGCGTTCGTGTAGCTCTCGATGAGGGCGTTGTTGAAGCCGACCGAGAGCGCCGCATGTTCTTGGACCTGTTGCGCGAGCCGTTCGTGAACCGCTCGGAAGCGCTGCGTCGGGCTGTCGTACCGAGTGGTGGTGCGTACGAGAGGCACGCCGCCCGCCTCGTCGGTCCTGGAAAGAACGGCGCCCCGCCGGCCTTTTCCCACGTCTTCCAGGCGAGCCGACGCAGACAGCTCCGCGAAGAGATTCCCCTCGATGGGCAGAGTGCACGAGAGGATCTCGTCCGAGATCCTAGGCTCGGGGTGCAACGTAGTCTCCCGTGTTCATGCTGAAGAGGAATTTGCCGCCGTAGTCGACGAAGGCCGAGGTCCTGTTCTCCTCGGCGTACAGCCTGCGCAGCTCGTCCATGCCGGCCGGTGTGGGTGGCTCCAGCTTCACCAGGTCTGCGGCCATCTTGAGGAACGTGTGGCCGTTCTTGTGAACGGCTTCGGTGCTCGAACAGCGCACCACGTATCCCAGGCGGGTCGGGAGCAGCTCGGCGTCCAATGTGGAGGGCCGGATCTCGTGCGTGTACAGGCGGTTGGTGGACAGCGGCATGAAGAACACGGAGCCGGGGTAGAGCGTCACGGTGAACTGCGGGGGGAGCACGACCCCGGTGGGTTCGTCGGTCCGGTCCTTGAGGCGAAAGTGGAGTTTGGTCAGCCCGCTGGCACCCTTCACGCCGTAGTCGAAGGCGTCCTCGGCCAGGGGTTGCAGCTTGTCGAGCCGGTCGTAGAAGGTGCAGAAGGCCATGACGCCGTTGGCGGGCATGTCCTTGGTCTTGTCGGCATGGGCCGAGATCTTGGCCTTGGACTGCTTGCGCTCGGCGGTGGCAAGGGTGTTGTGGTAGATCTGGGCGAGGACGTGATTCAGCGGTGCCTGGTTCCGGAAGACGGCGGCGGCCTCGCGGTTCAGAGCCTCGACGATGTGCGTGTCGGTCGGGCGAAAGCTCTCGGTCGGCCCCGAGAGATTCGTGGAGCACCGCAGCAGGCGGAAGTGCAGTTCGTCACCGTTTCGCGTGACGGGCGTCAGATAGATTCCGCTGCGATGGGCGGTTCCAGGCTTGGTGGACTCCGTCAGGGACTGGAACGCGTGCTCCGAGCGGATCCGTCCGAAGTGATCGGCGTCGAGTCCGAAGAAGCGCCGGTAGTAGACGCCGACGCCGTGTACGCGGACGGGAACTCGGCCGAGGTCGACGGGGGTCCAAGGTCGGTCGACGTCCTCGTGGTAGCCGTGCGACAGCTCCCGGATGACGAACACCCGGTCGGCCGCCTGCAGTTGGCGGCCGCTGATGCCGGACACATCGCCACACAGGTAGACGGTCTTCCGTGCGAGGTCGAGCGAACCGGAGGCGAGGTCCTCCGGCGTGATCGTGGACCCGAAGAAGTCCCTGACCAGCTCATTGTCCTGCAACATCGAAGGCGCAACCAAGATGTTGCTCGCATCCTCGATGCGGGCCTCTGCTGGCTCTGTTGTGGACATCAAACGGCACCTGCCATTCGCAGATCCTGATGGATTTCTCAAAACCTTGGACATGGCAACGGCCCGCACTCTTTCATTTGCGTGGTGAGGCGTAAATGAAAGGAAACGGACCGTTGGGCCTTTGATGCTCTCACGGGCGCTGGACAGTGGGCAACGGGGTTCTGCTGTACGGGTGGGCGGTGTGCGGAGCTGCTCGGCGGGGTCGTGAGGCCGGGTGGACGTCCCGTGGCGATCGGGCTGTACCCGTCGGTGCTGCCGGTGGTCCGTCTGACGCGCGAGAACCCCGGACAGGAGGGCGCGAGTGCGGTCGGACTTGCGGCAGAGTCCGCACGGCTCAGCGGCCCTGAGGCGGCGCGGTAGTGGTCGCAACTTCAGTGGCGCAAGGCATATATCGGGCAGCGGGTGCGTTCGGTTCGGGAGATCGGCTACAGCGACGGCCATGACGATTTCGTTCCGGCTGCCTTGTCAGGCTTCCTCGTCAGCGAACCTGGTCGCTCTTCGGCTCGATGCCTTTGATCCTGGTCGGACTTCCGTCCGGGGCGAACGAGTGGTGGAAGGTGAAGGCGTGCGGCGCGGAGCCGTGGTCGTGGAGGTGTTCCAGCCTGGAAACCCCGTCCTGCCAGGTGGGTATCACGCCGTCGGAGACCCACCAGAACACGTGACTCGGGTGTCCTGTCCGCTCGAACCAGTCGTAGCGCCTGTTCAGCGCCTCACGGTGCAGACCGGTGTAGATGGCGTCGAAGGCGGGGCGCAGGTCGGTCCAGAGTGAGAGGGTCGTGGCCAGGGCGGTGGTTTCCACCGTACGGCCCTTGCCGTACCAGGTCGGTACGGCGAACTCTCCCCAGGCACCCCAGCCCAGGTCGAAGTGTGTGCCCCGCTCGCCGTCTTCCGCTTCGGCATGAGCGAGGTAGCCGGGGTGCCGGCTGATCGTCCGGTAGACGGCCTCGCTGCTGTCGTGGAGCTCGCGCGTGAGAGGTGCGGGATCGGCGAGAGGCGACTTCAGGACGCCGAAGGTGTACAGAGCAAGATGAGGCAATGCGTCTCTCCCTGGTTGGGGGTGCCCGGTGCGGACCCGGTTCGGTGGCTTGCGTACGGGGGCGAGGCTTCGTGGGGCGTGACCGACCCGTCCCGTCGCGGGTGGCTCAGCCTGAAGGAACTCCCGTGCGACCGTGGGCGATCGCCGAAGACCAGGTGAAGGTAGCTGCTTCTGCGGGCCATGTCGAAGTTGCGTTTTCCCTGTCCAAATGGCCTCTTGCACCGGTCGTTGCGGGGCAGGGGCAGGGGCAGGGGCAGAGGCGGGGGCAGAGGCAGAGGTGTTGGCAGTGACGGGCGGGCAGGCTGCGGGGTGTCAGTGATCGGCTTCGGTCGGTCGGTTCGCCCGCCGTGCTCGTCCGCACCCCCTGTCCGACCGCCCCGAGTGCCGCCGAACGCGCTGGTTGTGCCCGGAACTGGTCAGAGAGACCGGAGGGTTGACGGTGGACGGCCGGCGCGGACGGCTCCTCAGCGGCCCGTCACCCCTGCCGAACGGCAGGGGTGACGGGCCGTCGGCGAGCCTCCAGAACCTGCCGATCGGCACTTGGGCGGGCCTGCGGGCGGGCGGGAAGCTGGACGCGTCACCAGGACGAAGCCCCCGGCCCCCGGCCGACGGGCCCAGCAGACAGAGGAGTTCACCATGTCCGCCTTCTTCACCGTCACCCGCTCGAAGGTCTCCGGGGCGCTCGCTGCCGCCGCCGTCCTGCTCGTTGCCGCCGGCATCGGCGCGGGATCGTCCCCCGCCGCTGCCGGGGCGGCGCCCGACAGCTTGGAAGCGGGCCGCGGGACGGCGTCAGCGCAGGCGAAGGTCAGCGGGTCGGCGCGGATCTCCTTCGTCTACTCGCCCGACGACGACATACGCTTCACCTTCGACGCGGAGGCCGCACCGTTCACCCGGCCGTTGCCCGGGCTGCCGAAGGGTCTGCCGACCGACGCGCGCGGCACCGTACGGATCTCCCACCACGTCGCCGGCTCGGACCACGCCGTCACCTCGGAGGCGGCCGTGGACTGCCTGGTGACGGGGGACCGGACGGCGTCGTTCACCGCCGTCATCACCAGGGCCGACCCCGAGGTCGCCGACACCGTCGGCCAGCGTCGCGGCTTCAGCGTCCTCGACGGCGGCTCGCCCCGTCACCCCGACCGGGTCGGCTTCTCGTGGGGCGTGGTGAACGTCGACGACACCGACCCCGGCCGGCCGGTGGAGGGCAAGGTCGGCACCTGCATGGCCCCGGCACCGTTCGCCCCGGTCATATCCGGCGACCTGACCGTTCGTCCCGGCGAGCTGGCTCCGATGCCGGCAGGTGGCCAGTGAGGCCTTGGCCTCCGGTGAGCGCGAACTCGGCGACCCCGTCCGAACGGGAGTGAACCCTCGCCCGGACCAGCGCCTCCGACCCTGCCGCAGCCCGCCGGCACCGCTCCGCAGTACCGCGCCACGGCACCACCCCGCCGCGCCGCCCCACGGCACTACTCCACGTCGGACCGGAACCGGGCCGTCGAGAACCGGGCCTGCAGAGAACCGAGCCTGCCGAGATGCCGGCCGCTGCGGCCAGCAGGGGTGGGGTGGTATCCGGGCCGGATTTCCACTTCGGGGGGGCGAAGGTGATCACGGCGGGGGGTGTCGGGTCGCCGTCTGCCTGATCGGGCACCCGCCGCTGCCCGCGTGATCCGTGGCCGGGTCCTGCCAGTGGATTGTCGGCCGGTTGGCTGGAAACAGCCGTCGTCCGCCGGTGGGGCTGGAGCCGGAATCCTTGTCGCCGCACCCAGAACGAGGCTGGTGCAGCCGCTGACCAGGGCGGGTCCGAACGCCGGTGGCCGGCGGCCACGTACGGACGGAGGCGGGCGGTTCACCGGCTTTCGGCCAACGTGAAACACTGCCAATTCGGGCAGAATTCGCGACCAGCACCTCCGCTTAACACGCCGTTATTACTCCCGCAAGCCTTGAGCCGCTCTCCGGATACCGGATATACCTGTGCCATCGCCGGGCTGGACCGCCCGACGCGATGACAAACGGCCTGGCAAAACCCGCACGGGCCGCCGAGAAATGTGTGAGGGGGATCCCCGGAATGCGGCCAGCGGACTATGGGCAGTTCTGCGAGACGGACCCGGTCTTCTACGACCAGCCCGGCTCCGGCGACGACGCGGCCGACCTGTACCCGCCCGCCACACGGCCGGTGCCGGAAGGGTGGGAACGCAGCCGGGACACCGTCTGGGTCTACCTGCACCCGGAGGGCACCACGCTGCCGGACCAGGGCTGGAAGGTCCACGTCTCCGGCAGCCTGGACGAGGCCCCCGAAATCATCGAGACCGTCCTTGAATTCTGCCGCACCGAGCGAATCAGCGCGAAATTCCTGGCCGGCCGAGAAACCGTCCTCAAAGCCAACTCCAAGTACGCGCCGCGCGGCTCCAGCGGAAAACTGCTGACCCTCTATCCGCGCGACCCGGACGAGCTGCGCCGCCTTCTCGACGGGCTGACCCCGCTGTTGGCCGGCCGACAGGGCCCGTACATCCTCAGCGACCTGCGCTGGTGCGACAGCCTGCTCTACCTCCGCTACGGCGCCTTCCGTCAGCTGTACTGCCTGGACGAGCAGGGCCGCACGGTCTCCGCCCTGCGCGACGCCACCGGCACCCTGGTCCCGGACCTGCGCCGGCCGGTGTTCTCCGTCCCTGAGTGGGTGGAGATCCCGGACTTCCTGGCCGAACAGATCGCCGCCCGCGGTCGCCAGGCCGCCCCCGAGGACTTCCCGTACGACATCGAGCGGGCGCTCCACTTCTCCAACGGCGGCGGCGTCTACAAGGCCCGGGACCGCCGCGACGGCCGGACGGTCGTCCTGCGCGAGGCCCGGCCGCTGGCCGGACTCGACCAGCACGGAGCGGACGCCGTCCAACGGCTCCACCGCGAGGCCGACATGCTGCGCCGGCTCGCCGGGCTGGACTTCGTCCCGCAGCTCTTCGACCACCTGAAGGTGTGGGAACACGAGTACCTGGTCGAGGAGTTCATCGACGGGGAGAAGCTCGAACGCTACCTCTTCACCGGCCGTCACCCGCTGCTGCGGGCCGAGCCCACCGAGGCCGCGCTCGCCGAGTACGCCGCGACCGCACTCGACTTCGCCGGGCAGCTGACCGCGATGCTGCGCACCCTGCACGGGCACGGCGTCGCATTCGGCGACCTCCATCCGGGCAACGTGATGGTCCGGCCGGACGGGCGGCTGGCCCTGGTCGACTTCGAGCTCGCCTTCGACCTCGACGGCGGAACCCCGCCCGGATTCGGCGCACCGGGCTTCATCTCCCCGGCCGCCCGCACCGGCAAGTCGATCGACGACTACGCGCTCGCCTGCATGCGGCTCTTCCTCTTCCTCCCGCTCACCTTCCTGATCGAGCTGGACTCCGGCAAGGCCACCCAGCTCGCCGAGGCCGCCGCGGACCGCTTCGGCCTGCCCGCCGGTTGGGCCGCCGAGCTGGTCCGCGACCTGTCCGCCGCCACCGGTGGCACCCTGCCGCCGGGGACGGCCGAACGGACCGGCGTCGGAGGTGGTGCCGCTAGCAGCGCGGGCACCAGCCCCGGCCGCCCGCTACCCGTCCCGTCCACCCCGGCGGACCGGCGCCGCGTCATGGACGAGCTGGCGGAGGGCATCCTGGCCGCCGCGACCCCGGCGCGCACCGACCGCCTGTACCCGGGCGACCCGGAACAGTTCAACCGGGCCGGCATCGACCTCGCCCACGGCGCCTCGGGGGTGATCCACGCCCTCGCGACCGCCGGTTACCCCGTCCCCAAGGCGCACGTCGACTGGCTGCTGCGGGCCGCCCGCGATCCGAAGGTGGTCCGCCCCGGCCTCTACGACGGTCTGCACGGCGCGGCCCTCGCCCTCGACCAGGTCGGCTGCGAGGCGGAGGCCATGGACGTCCTCGCCCGGGCCCGCAAGCTCACCGGGCACCGGCGGCAGCTCGGCGTCTTCGGTGCGGACCTGGCCGGCGGCCTGGCCGGCATCGGCCTCAACCTGCTGCACTTCGCCGACCGCCACGCCGATCCGGGCCTGGCGGAGGAAGCGCTCGCCATCGGCGAGGAGTTCGCCGCGCCCGGCGGCCCGCCCCTGGGCAAGGGCCGGGTCGGGCTGCTGCACGGCGGCTCGGGGGTGGCGCTCTTCCTGGTCCGCCTCTACGAGCACACCGGGCAGGAGCGCTGGCTGGACCTCGCCGAAGGAGCCCTGGCCCGCGATCTGGCCGCCACCCGGCTGGACGAGAAGGGGCTGCTCCTCACCCAGGACAACCAGTCCACGGCCTACCTCGGCTCCGGGTCGGCGGGCGCGGTGATCGCCGTGCGCGCCCTGCTCCGGCACCGCCCCGACCCCCGGTTCGCGGAGGCGGCCGAGCAGCTGGACCGGGCCTGCGCGGCCGAGTTCTTCCTGATGCCCGGCCTCTTCGAGGGCCGAGCCGGCCTGATCTGCGCCCTCGCCACCGGCGACTCCCCGCACCTGGAGCACCAGGTCGGCCGGCTCTCCTGGCACCTGGTCCGCCATCAGGACCGCGTCGCCGTGCCCGGGCAGCAGCTCTACCGGCTCTCCACCGACCTGGCCACCGGCGCGGCCGGTGTCCTCCTGGCGCTCCACGCGGCGTCGACCCGGAAGGGCGTCAGCGCCCTTCCCCTCCTGGACCACCGCGGCACTCCGTCGTCGCGGTGAACACAGCACCACCGCCGTTCCCAGCAGGGAACGGTCCCAACAGAGAAATGAGGTGTGTCATGGCTTTCATCCTCGACCTGCAGGGCCTGCACGAGGAGTCCGAGTCCATCGTCGAGTCGCTCTGGTGCAGCCACTGGTCCTCGCGCGCCTGCATGTGACGCGTGCAGTGACGAACTGACGCGGTGCCCCGCCCCCATGAGGGGTGGGGCACCGCGTTCGTCGTCGCAGGGTGCCCGGGGTGTTGGGGGCGTTCGGGGCGTTGGGGCGACAGGCGTGTTCGGGGTGACCGGGGTGCCGGCGCCGTCCGGGGTGACCGGGGCATCCTCACCGCGAGCGCGGCCGCAGCCTCGCGAGGATCCGTTGGGCTTCGTCGCGGACGTCGGCGTCCTCGTCTGCCGCCAGCTCGTGCACCTGCCTGATCAGCCGGTCCGCGCCCTCGGTCGTCATCCAGTCGGGGTCGCAGTCCAGGGCGGCTTGGATCTCGTCTGCGGTCCAGGTCTCGGCGGCCTGGCTCCTGGCCATTAGCACGCAGCGCAGGCCGGCGGTGTCCCTGCGTGCCAGCAGGGCCTCGGCCGTCTGCTGGGTGACCGCCGTGTCCTCGGCGTCCAGGAGCAGACGGTGGATGACATCCGCGACTTCGTCGATCCTGTCCGAGGCCGCGAGCTGTCGCCCGGCCGCCGCGCGGACCGACCAGGCCGCAGAGGCGGCGTTCCGGATCGGTGCGCTCAGTTCTTGCTCGCTGGAGGAGGCCATGCCCCCAGCTTGCCAGGGCGCACGGCGTGCTCCGCTTCCCGCCCGGGACCTGAGCGCATCCGTCCTCGGCGCCGGCGGTGGGGGCGGAGGGCACCGAGTGGCGGAGGCCGGGTTCGATGGTCGTGAGGCCGGAGAGCGGGAGGGGGCCGATGGCCAGGTTCCCGAGGCGAAGCCGACCGGGTCCGCGGTCCGGTCCCGTACGGCGGGTCCGGAACGGCGGGTCCGGAACGGCGGGTCCGGAACGGTGGGCAATCCCTTGGAGTCACCGACATCGGTTGCACCCCCTGCGACCGCACGGCACAGCAGCGGTCCGCAAATGGCCTTCTGCCCGTCAACATGCGAATCCCTAGCGAGAATTGAGCACAAGAGGTCCCTGTTAGGGTGGCCGGATGTCAGCGATCAAGAAGTTCCAGGTCACCTTCGACTGCGCAGATCCTCAGCGGGTCGCTCGCTTCTGGTGCGAGGTGTTGGGGTACGTCGTACCGCCGCCACCAGAGGGGTTTGCCACGTGGGACGACTACGACCGCTCGCTGCCACCTGAGGGTCGGATTCAATACTTCGCATGCAGTGATCCCTCGGGCGTGGGCCCGCGGCTGCTCTTCCAGCGCGTTCCCGAAGGCAAGGTCGTCAAGAACCGGCTGCATCTTGACGTACGGGTCGGCACCGGACTCGTGGGTGAAGAGCGCCTGGCCACGCTTGAGGCCGAATGCGCACGACTGGTCGCGCTCGGCGCGGTACGCGTGCGACTGATGCTTGCCGATGACCAGAACGAGTCCTGCATGGTGATGCAGGACCCCAACACTCCGGACTACCAGTTCTGGAGTGACCCCCGGTGTCGACCGCCACCCTTACCCGTGACCTGCGGAATTCGTCCCCCTCCCCGGAGGGTATGACTAGGACGACCCTGCCCGGTACCGAGGGCACCGTGTTCTCCGGGGGCCTGCGGGGCGTCTCGGCTATCCGCCTGTCCGTGCTGACGGACGAGACCACCAGCCCCGAGCGGCAGCGCGAGTCCAACGAGACCGCCGCCGCGGCTTTGAACATCGACTTCGGCGAGGGTGACCAGCGCCGCGAAGCCGTCGACCTTGACGTGTCGGCGAGCAAGACAGCTCCGTGGGAACGTCCGGAGCTTGGCCGCTGGATCGCGGACCCCGACAGCTTCGACGCCCTTGTGTGGTGGCGCTTCGACCGTGCCATCCGATCCATGGGGCACATGCACGAACTCGCCAAGTGGGCGAGGGAGCACCGGAAGGTGCTGGTGTTCGCCGAGGGCATCGGCGGTGGGCGGCTGGTCTTCGACTTCCGCAACCCCATGGACCCCATGGCAGAACTCCAGATGCTCATGCTGGCGTTTGCCGCACAGGTCGAGTCGCAGAGCATCAGCGACCGCGTAACAGGCGCCATGGCTGCCATGCGCAAGATGCCGCTTCGGTGGCGTGGCGGTGGTCGTCCGCCGTACGGCTACATGCCCGCCCCGATGCCCGAGGAGTTCGGCGGCAAGGGCTGGACCCTGGTGCCCGACCCGGACGCCGTGCTTGTCATTGAGCGCATCGTCCGCGAGCTGTTGGAGGGGGCTACCGTCTCCGCCATTGCGGCAGGGCTCAACGCCGATGACGTGCTCAGCCCGCGCGACTACTGGTCCGTCAAGAACGGGCGTCCGCGTGGCGGCAAGACCGGTGGGGCGAAGGGTTCTCACGTCGTGGTGGACGTGTTCAAGTGGACTCCGGCGGTCATTACCCGGATGCTCCGCAGTGAGGTCCTGATCGGGTGGAAGCTGCACAACGGCGTACCGGTGCGCGATGACCAGGGCAACCCGATCATGTGCACCACGGACCCGATCCTCACCCGCGAGGAGTTCGACCGAATCGGCGCGATCCTTGACGAACGCAGCATCGAGAACGGCGAGCGGTCCGACACGGAAGCCCTGTTGCTGCGGGTCATCCACTGTGATTCGTGCGGTGGGCGCATGTACCTGAACAAGCAGGACGGCAAGACGCCGACGTACAAGTGCAACCACCACGCCCGCGGCGACGCCTGCGAGGCGCCGTCGAACGTCCGGGGAGACTGGGCAGACGACCACGTGGAAGCCGAGTTCCTGCGGTTGGTCGGCCCCATCCGGACGAAGACGGTCGTAGAGGTGCCCGGGTACGACCCCGCGCCCGAGCTGAACGCCACCGTGGCCGAGTTCGCAGAGCACCAGAAGCAGCAGGGGCGCCAGAAGTCCCGGCACGCTGCGGCCGAGTGGCAGAAGCGCGCCGACGCGCTCGACAACCGCATAGCCGAGTTGGAGTCCCGGGAGAAGACCGAGCCCACGCGGGTCGTCACGGAGACCGGGCGGACCTACGCAGACGACTGGGCAACGGCGGACCTTGCTGGCCGGCGGCGCATGCTGGTCGACGCCGGGGCCCGGCTCGACGTGAAGCGGGGCACCCGGGGCGGGTGGCGGAAGCTCGACGTACGACGGGTCACCTTCACCATCACGGGTGAGCTGGACCCGGCGATAGAGGCAGTGGCCGGACTCCGTACCGAGCTGAGCACCATCCCCGGGACCGTCCCCACCGAGGGCGCTCGGGTCCGCCTCGCCGAGCCCGTCGCGGCGGCGGCGTAGGGCACCAGCGTGAGGAGGTGGTGACGGGTGACGTTGGAGACGAAAAATCTGGTTTCTCTATGACACTGCGAGTCTAGAGAAAACCTGATTCAACCTCTCCAACGTCACCCCATCACCACCCGGGAATTCGTCCCCCTCTTCTACTGGCGACCCCGAAAGACAAGGGTCTCTGCCATCGACAGACAGAGGAGCACCGGTGAGCACCGTCAGCCGATACCAGTACACCCACGAGGACCGGGAAACCAAGCGGCTCCGTCTCCGCGCCGACGAGTTCCAGTTCAGCGCCACCATGGAGCGGCTCGCCGATATGAAGCGCAACCGCCCCGACCAGTACGACCAGATGGGCGCGATCGCACATCTGTCGCTCGGCCACTACGAGGCGGCCAAGGCTGCTGCGAAGCAGCTCGGCCGCAACGTTTCCGCCCCGGCCGATCGTGAGGTCTGAAAATGAGCACCGACGTTTCCAAGGCCGCTGACACAGTTGCCAAGCTGCGCGCTCAGGCCGACAAGCTCGCGGCTCCGCTCGCCGAAGCCGAGGCGGCCTTGGCTGTTGCGCAGGACACCCAGCAGGCCCGTTGCGCCGAGCGCGCGGCCGAGTATGACCAGGAGTTCCTCACGACGTGGTCGACACAGGCTGCTGACCGGTCTGCCCGCGGCAACGAGTTGCACGCCGAGTTCCTTGAACTCCTCTCCGCCGAGCCATGGTTCCGCGCCTATGTCGCGCACCGCGCCGAGCGATACAAGCGCGAGAAGGTCATCATCGCTGCGCAGAACGCGCAGGTGCACCTCGGCGTCCCGCGGACCGTTCCCGAACAGCGCTGGTACGACCTGCGCATCATCGAGGACATCACCAGCGCTGTTGACCACGCCGCTGCCGCGATTGGTGCCGCCTATGCGGAGGAACTTGAGACCAAGCGGAACGCCTACATCGAAGCGACGGACTGACATGACGCTGGACGCGCTCGACCCCGGACCGGACGGAACCTATCCGCACTTCCCCCGCGACGCAAAGGGTCGGCCGGTATGGTCGGACTCCCCAACTGGCCTGCCAGTGCTCAACGGCGGCGCGCCGATGCCGCGCGGAATCCAGTACATCCGCGACCCTCAAGACCCTAGTCAGCTCATGGCGATAGATGTGACCCCCAGACGACCAGGCGGGACTCCAATTAATCCACCGGACATTCCGCCTGACCAAATATAGAACAAAGAAATCCAGGATCCCTGGCCGGCCCCGCACAACCCTCTCCAGGGTCGGCTGATCCTCTTTTCTATCCCTCACTCAGCCTCCAGATCCAGTCGGTAGGCCGGACTTTGAGGCCAGGGCGCTATTTGCCCGTCGCACATAATTTCAAGCCGCCCCTCCGAGTCCGTCCTTCGCCCAATCGCAGCAGCCAATTCCTGACACGAAAGAGTCCCCCACGGATCGGGGAGCATGACCGAGTAATGACCCATTATCACGAGTACACCTTGAAGATCATCCGGCGACCTGACCAGGTTCACGCTTCTTCCACTTGCGGGTGCGTCGGGGTTAAATCCCACCAGCGAGGGCAGGATTTCTGCGTCAGGATCCTTAAGTTGAGCCCGGATCGGATCGAGGGCCGGTTGAAATATGTAACGGTACCCGAAGGCCGAAAACGCCGCCAGATACGCCGATCGGACCCATGAGATATCTGCAAGTCTGGCCGTGAATTGCTCTGTAATCGTGAATTGAAACCCGCGAGACCGCATCAGAGCTCGCTCGTGATCCTCAACTACTCTACTGTCGTTCTGCTTGGGAACCCCTTGCATGAGTATTCCGCTTCCCGCGCGAGTAACCTCACCTCTCAGCGGCACGCCATCGGCGTGAAATGTCGCACGAAGGGTTCTCGAAGCGCCCCGCCCCATGATGAATTCCAGCACCTTAAGGCGCTTGATTGCATGGGAGTCAAAATAGTGACCAGCTTTGTTATTGCAACCCTTGCAAGTGAGAAGCATTCCACGCCCGCCAAGGCCGCGCGGCGGAACGTGCTCCTCGGTAAGGGTTTCATCGAGTAGCGCACCGCGCGGATATGCAATTAGACAACAAGGGCACATATAGAAATCGCCATCGGGCAGCAATTTGCCGAGACCCACGGCTTCGAGCGTCCTCCGCAAATGGGGCGCTCCCTCATTGAACCAACGCTCGCGCTTGTTCATGTTGCCCACTATCCCGTTGGCGGTTATTTCAGTCAACCAATATCCCATGATTCAGAGAGATGATCCAATGCCGCGCAAGCCCCGCCCCCCATGCTCGGTGCCGGACCGTCCCGAGCTGACCACGGGCGGACGCTGCCCCGCTCACGAGCGCGAGGCGAACGCACAGCGCGAGTCACCGGGCACCAGCGCGTACGGTCCTCGCTGGCCCCGCATCCGTCGGGCCTACCTCTACGCCCATCCGTGGTGCGTGCTGTGTGCGCGTCTTCGTCCGCTGTGTACGCAGTGTCACAGTCGCGAGACAGCCGTTCATCAGCCCGGAGGTTGGGCGAGTGAGCGCGTTAAGCCTGTGGGAGGCCCTGGCCTGTGGTGACACCCCAGGGAGGTGACTCCCTCCCGGTGCCATAAGGCGCGGCAGGGAGGGAAAAGACTCTCGCCGCAGGTAGAGCCGTTTGCGCGGAGCGTGACAGATCAGGAGAGGGGGGACCATGGCGGACCCGAGGCGGTAACTGTCGTCACCTATCGGGACAGTCAGTCCCAGATGCCGGAATCATCCCGAATCGCAAAGGCCCCGCCCTGTTCTCCCTCAGCGGGGCAGGGCGGGGCCTTTCTGTATTTTGGGGAGATCGATCCGGCGTCAACGCAAAGCGCAGGCGCTCACCGTACTCAGCGCGGGGCCGCCGGGAGGTCAGCAGTCGAACGCTTGGCCGCATCACGCGCGCGGAATCCGAAGCTGATGAGGATCACGCGTTCTCCGGCGCCGAGGGGAGTCCTTCCGTGCGGGGTGATCGCCCCATCGAATACAACGCACTCGCCGGCTGCGAGATCGCACGCACGGTAGCCGTCAGCGCCGATGAAGACGGTAGTGCTCACATTGGGAGCTGCGGTGGGACGCTTGTGCTTGAGACACAGGATCAGATTGGCCTCACCGAACCCGAACTCGTCCACGTGGAAGTCGAGGAACTGCCCCTCCTCCAGATAGGCGATATAGACGCCGTTGTGCGGCTGCTCCATCTCCAGGCCGGTGGACTCCGTGACGACGGCGGCGAGATCTACTTGCCCGGCGAAGCGGTTCGCGGCGTCGCCCACGGCCGCGTTCCACTTGCCGTTGTGGAGGTATCCGTTGGCGGTCAGGGCCTCCTCGGCCTCCTGCGCCATAGCGTTGATCAACTCGACCGGGAACGGCTGGTCGCGCAGGTGGCGCGGGTGCACCCGCTGATGCGCGGTCAGCCCGCGCACGGCGCTCCGGATGGCCGGGAAGTCTTCTGCCCACCGGTCCGGAGTCCGGGCCGTGGTGTTGGACTGGAGCCACGAAGTCCACTGCCCGCTCCACAGGCGGGGCCCGGCGTTGTCCGCCCCCGGCGCTGCGGCTTGCTCGATCAGCAGTTCCACCCGCGAGAGTGCTGCCTGTGTGGACCCGATCAGCTCGGTGTCCCCCTTGACGATCCGCAGTCGCAGCGCTTCCCGGAGGTGGGCCTCGGCGCCCGCGAGGTCACCGCGCTCCATCAGATACTTGCCGGTGTGCTGGAGCGCGAAGTCCACCAGTTCCGGGTGTTGGCTCCGCGCGGTGCCCAGGGCACTGCGGTAGAGCGCATCCGCAGTCCGCATGTCACCGGCGTAGCGGTGGGCGTCGCCGAGGTTGAGCCCCGTGGCGACGACCGCTCGGGTGTTGCCGCTCGCTGCGGCCAAGTCGAGCGACTGCCGCAGGAACGAAAGGGCCTCCTCGTGGTGGCCCAAGCACATCTGACCGACGCCGATCCATCTGGTCAGGACCCGGGCACGAGCTGGGTCGGCCCCTTCGGGCAAGGCCCTTAGATCTTCGCGGAGTTGGCCAATCGCAGTCGTCAACTTGCCCCGGTCGGTCGGGATCATCCGCAGGCCGGCGTCTTGTGTGATGAGGTGCTGGAGCACCGGACCCTCCTCGTTCGGTTCTGCTCAGGGTGGCACTACAGCTGGTCGGTCTGCTGGCGCAGGTCGGCCAGCAGCTCCACTCCGTGCGGGGTGAAGTTCTCACTCAGGAGTTCGAGTTCGCGCATGAGGTAGCGGACGGCGGGAAGGCCCTCGTCGTAGGCGGCCTCGAAGCACGCGCGCTCGTTGGCGGTCAGGTCGTCGCGGTCCAGCTCGGTGCGGCGGAACCTCAGCAACTGGTTGTAGACACCGGTCGCGTGGAAGGCCCGGTCCACCTCCCAGAACTGGTTGCGCGCGACGCCCTGACCCGCTCGCCACTTGATCTCGATCTTCGGGGACTCCTTGGACGAGTACCCGTCGGCGAAGACCTGGTGCTGAAGGACGTGGAAGCTGATCGACTGGTGCGTTCCCTCGTGGAGCAGGTTCTCCGCCAGGAAGCGGGGAGACGGCTCCGGGCTGACCGTGTTCGGCGGGATGTGGTGTCGGGCCTTGTCGGAGAACACGACGATGTACGGGAGCGCCGGGTCACTGGAACTGGTCAGCGAAGAAGCGCGGACTCCGGGCTTGAGCCCGACCCACAGCAGCCCACGAACGAACTCGCGCACGCGGGCGAATCCCTCGGGGTGGACCAGCGACAGGCGGTCCAGCGCCTCGGACAGTGCTGCACGGCGGTCATCGGTGTGCTCGGCGATCTCGTAGTTCGTCAGGTTGATCTCGTTGGCGATCTCGCCGGGAAGCTGGGCGTCGAACCAGTCGAAGGCCACTCCGGCCACGGTCACGTTCTCGCTGCGCAGCGAACGGGCGTGCTGCGCGTAGGGGGTACCGGACTTGATGAGGCGTTCCATCAAGGCGAAGGGCAGAGCGCTCTCCGCGCCCTCCTCGCGCAGGCGGAGCAGTTCCGGGTCCTTCCGGCCGAGGTCGAAGAAGGAGCCAGCCGGGACGCTGGTGGCGATGGTGGTGTTCACTGCGGACTCTCCTTGCTTGGGACTGTGTGGCGATGCCGCGCGGCGGGCCGACCCGGGTGGTCATCCGAGCCGACCCGCCATGCCGTCAACTAGTCGGCATCAGTTTGGAGTTGCTGTCAGACCTCGGTGGCCACCGGCGCGAAGTCGCCGTCCGGCACCGAGTGGTCCAGCCGCCGCGTCAGGGACTCGACGCCCACCGGCGCGAAGTCGCCGTCCGGCACCGAGTGGTCCAGGCGCCGCGTCAGGTTGCTGACCTGGGTGCTGTCGGACATGGTTGTGCTCCCTCCATAGGTACTGCTGCGGATTGGTGCACCTCCCCGAGGTTCGGGGAGGAATCTGCGAACCGCTGGCGGGCTCACCGCGTGGCTTGCGGCAGGTATCGCCATTGCCGTGCCAGTCGGGCGGGAACCCCCGGCCTGTCGGTGCAATCAGTGAACAGCCAGTCACGCTCCGGCGGTACGGTGTGAGCACACCGATCCCGTTCAACCCGTTCAAGATCGCAATTAGGGGCGACAGTTGACGGACACTAAGGCACCAAACGAGGCACTGGCCCGTGCCATCGCGGAGTCCGGATGCACGTACCAGGCACTGGCGACGACAGTGCGCGCAGTCGCTTCCGAAGCGGGGGAGCACTTGGCCACGGCTCCATCCGCCATCGCCCATTGGGTAGCCGGCGGCACCCCGACGGGGCGCACCCCGCTGTACCTCGCCGAGGCCCTTACCCGGAAGACGCGCCGCAAGGTGACCGTGGCAGAGATCGGGCTAGGGTCGGAAGCGATCGGGGAGGCTATGGGCGCCGACCCGCTGGCCACCGCCGCCGACCTCGGGAGAGCCGTGATGCAGTCCCGCCGTGACTTCCTCGCCAGTGCGTTCGCCACTGCCGCTGTGGCACTGCCGCTGACCTACGATCACCAGGCGGTCGCCGCCACCCTGCGAGCGGGAAGGACTGGCGGCCGGGTGGGCGTCGGCGAGGTGGCCACCGTCCGGCACATCACCAGCGTGTTCACTGCCGCTGACGAGCGTCTTGGTGGAGGGCACGGGCTGAGTGCGGTGACCACCTACCTGACTGACACGGTGGTGCCGATGCTCCAGGCCGTGTATCCCTCCGAGGCGATTCGCCGGGACGCCTACGGCGTGGCGGCCGAACTGTCGTACCTCGCCGCGTGGAAGTACCACGACCTAGGCCGGGAGGGCGCCGCGCAGCGGTACTACCTTCTCGGCTACCAACTCGCCTGCGAGAGCGATCCGACAGGACACGGAGCCTGGATGATGCGTGCCCTCGCCCATCAGGCTCTCAACCTCAAGCAACCGGAGTTCTGCGTCGAACTGGCGGAGGAGTCCCTACGGCGGGCGCGTGGGAAGGTGGACCCGCAGACCGAGGCCCTGTTGTTGATCACGAGCGCCAGGGCGTACGGAGCTGTGGGGAGGGGACAGAAGGCCGCAGCGGCGCTACTGGCGGCCGAGGACGCCATGCTTGACACCACGGCTCCGCCAGCGTCCTTTACGGCCGCCACCGGGCCGGTAGCGGCAACCGTCGCCTCTCACACCGCCAAGACCCTGGCCGAGCTGAAAGACCACCAGGCGGCCGAACGCCACCACCGTGCCGCCCTCGCCGGTCGTGACCCCGAGGCGTTCCGGCGCATTCACGCCCTGACACTCGGGAACCTGGCCCGGTCGGTCGCTGCCCAGCGCCGCCACGACGAGGCTGTGGGGATTTGGGGTCAATCCCTGGATTTCATGGACGGAGTCGTCTCGGACCGGCACAAGAAGGACCTTCACAAAGTCCGTACCACAATGACTAGTTGGGCCCGACGCGGCATCCCCGGCGCCGCAGACCTGGGGCAACGCGCCGCGGAACTCGTCCGAGCCTGACCGGCACCTATCTGGCCCCGTCCTACTGGTGAACTCCGGTGGGCGGGGTCTGCTGGTCTCCGGGGGTCTGGTTGGTGCGGTCCGCCACGAACGTGCCGCGCTGCGGAAGAGTCCGGACCCACCCTTGGGTGCGCAGGTACTCGACAGCGTGGCGGGCTGTATTCCGGGCAACGCCGTATGCCTGGATCAACGTAGCCTCGGACGGCACCCGGGCGCCGATCCGCAGTTCCCCGGACTGAATGGCCCGGATGATGTCCGCCGCAATCTGCTGATACGGGTGCGCCTCGGCGTCCGGGTCAATGGGGGTCACGTCCATAGCCAAAAGCGTAGGACGCCCCAAACGACCTCGCGCGTTTCGCTACGAGCATGAACGTACCTAGACGTACCTATAGGAGTTGGGTACGGTCGAAATCCGCACCACCAACCAAAGAGCCCCGGGACTGTGCGACCAGTCACCGGGGCCGCCGAACAGCTTTCGAGGAGCTGCCGACATGCGTCACCTTATCGCCCGTGCCCTACGGGCCGCCCTGCGCCTGGTCCTGCCGGCTCGGGGCCAGCACCGCGCCGTCCCAGCCGAGCCGGAGCCCGCCGCCCTGGCGGTCACCTCCGACCCCGCCGCCCAGAGCGTGCCGGAGCCCGCTGACGAAGAGCTGGTGTGGGGACCGCTGGTCCGCCCCTACGTCGACCCCGCCGCGTGGCGGGCCGAGCTTGACGAGATGCAGCGCCAGTACGAGCGGCGCGAGGCCCTGCGAGCGGTCGCCGAGGGACAGCCCGATCCCGGCTACACCTACCCGGGTGCGCAGTGCCTCGCCGGGGCGGTGGCGTGATGGGGCGGCCCTTCATAAAGGAACTCGCCGACGGCACCCGCCGGGGTGACACGAAGGGCCTGCGGCAGTGCGAGCGCGACGGGTGGCAGATCCTCGCCGGAGCCTGCTACACGGTCCGCTACGACCCCCGTAAGCCGAACGACTGCCGACCGTGGACCGACGGGCTTTCCCGGTTCTGGTCGCGTGACTGCTGGGCCGTCCCGCACCACCGCACCGCGAAGTAGAACCCCCTCGCCCCGTCCGGGACCGACCCGGGCGGGGCACTCTCGGCCCTGCCGTAGAACCGCTAGTTCCGTGTCTCCGGAGACATCGAGGGCAACGAGTTCTGTCTCGACTGAGCATTCCCCCGAGACGGTGAGACGGAGGGCGGCCAGGAGCCCGGCCACCTCGGCCAGGCTCCAGCCGTGCAGGGCAGGCCGTGTTCGGCAGGCCCGGACGTGGCGGTCGTCTCGATCTCGCGGCGCTCGGACAGGGTGAGCGTCCTCGGCCGGCCGTCCGCGTCGGGTTTGCGGAGCTGCGATCACTTCGCGGGCCCGGTCCGCGCTGGTGGACGTCACCTCGGCGATTCGCGCCGCGCCCAGCCCTGGGCGGGCAGCAGCACCATCTGGAGAGCGCGGGGAGCCACGGCTCACCCGCCTGAGCCCACACGCGGAGCGCGGCCGCATCACCAGCAAGTCCAGACCCCAGTAAGTCCAGCCCGCCAGCCAGTCCAGCCCCCAGCGCGGGCCCGGCCCGGCACAGGGCGAACGCTGCCTGATGCGCCGGCGATCACCACGGCGGTCCCGCTCGGCGATCGCCCGGCGGGTGCCACCTCACGAGTCGACTCCGACGGCGTTCCGTGTACCGGTTGTCGATCGGTTGTCTACAGGCGGCGGGCCTACTGAGAGTCAGTGCTCCGTTCGCGGTCCAGGAGGATCATCGTGCTCACACGGGTAGTTCGGGCAGTGGTCGGTGGTGTGGTGACGGCTCTGGTGCTCGCCGTCGCCGGTGCGCCGGCCCACGCGGGTTCGCCCCCGCGCGTCGTGGTGGAGGCCGCAGACCTGGCGGTCCCCGAAGGCTGCAGCGCCAGCCCCTTGGGCTGTACGTGACGGGCCGCAGGACCAGGTCCGGGATCCGGCACGCGAGGGGGAGGGGCGGATGACCGTCCTCGTGACACGTCGTCTTCGGCTACGGAGGTTCAGCCGTGAGGACGCGCCGGTTCTGGCTCGATACCGCTCTGACCCCTGCGTCGCCCGTTACCAGAGTTGGCGCTCGCCGATCGATCGGGCAGAGGCAGAGGCGATCGTCGCAGGCTACCTCACGGAGAATCCCGACGGGCCCGGCTTCTTCCAGTACGCGATCGAGCGGTCGCAGCGACCCGGGCTGATCGGTGACCTCGCTGTCGCGATCGAGACCGGCGGGGGGCGGGCAACGGTGGGCATCACGCTGGCGCCGGACGTGCATCATCGCGGCTACGGGACCGAGGCGATGACCGCTGTGGCCGACCGCCTCTTCGCCGCGGGCGTGCAACGGATCACGGCCGGCTGCGACGCCCGCAACACGGCGTCCGCGAAGCTCCTCCGACGCGTGGGCTTCGAACAGCACGGCCGGGAGAACCAGTACGTGGAGCAGCGTGGCATCCACGCCGACTTCCTGCTGTTCAGGATGTCGGGCGAGCAGCTGCGCCGCCCCTCATGAACCTGCCGCGAACCGACCCGGTTCCGTCGGCGATCACCAAGCGCTTTCATGCGCAACCACAACAGGAGGATTCCCAATGATGTTGTCAAGCCGGAGTAGTGACTCCGGGTGACTGCTTCAGGCTGCGGCAGTAGCCTGCCGGTCAGTGGCTGCCTTGAAGGTGCGGTGGTCGCGTATGAGGGCCCAGAGAACGTTGAGGCGACGGCGGGCCAGGGCCAGCACGGCCTGCTTGTGGGACTTCCCCTCGGCTCGCTTGCGCTGGTAGAAGCGCCTGGACTCGGGGCAGTGGACGGCTGCGACCTGGGCGGAGAGGTAGAACATCCGCAGCAGGCGCCGGCTGTAGCGGCGCGGGCGTTTCAGATTGCCGCTGACCTTGCCGGAGTCGCGGGGGACCGGAGCGAGGCCGGCCACGCCGGCGAGCCGGTCGGGGCTGCCGAAGGCAGCCATGTCCCCGCCGGTGGCGGCGATGAACTCGGCGCCGAGCATGTCCCCGATGCCGGGCATGCTGGTGATCACTTCGGCGTCGGCGTGCTCGCGAAACCGTCCCTCGATGAGGGTGTTGAGCTGGTCGATCTCCTCGCCGAGGCGGATCACCTCCCTGGCCAGGGTGTGGACCATCCTGGCGGCGGTCTTCTCCCCTGGAACGGTGGTGTGCTGGGCCTCGGCCGGGTGACTGCGGCCTCTGCGGCGCTGGTGGCGTTGTTGGTGGCTCGGACACCGTGGCCCAGACCCCCGCCGCGCTGCGGCGGATCGGTCGGCGATGACGAAGGCGTCCTTCGCGTCCGTCTTCCCGCTGCCCCGGTAAGCGGCAGCGGCGTGGTGAAGGGTCCGGCCGGGGATGTAGAGCAGCTTCTGCCCGTGACCGACCAGGAGGGCGATCAACAGGGCGGCGCCGCCGGAGTTGAGATCGACCGCCCAGGTGACGACGCCTCCGTCAGCCAACTCCAGCACGTTGCCGAGAAGTTCGAGCAGTTCCGGCTCGTTGTTGGGCACCCGGCGGGAGAGGACCTTGTTCCCGTTCGTGTCGATCACCGTGCAGTGGTGCTCGGCCTTGCCCGCGTCCGTCCCGGCCCACAGTTCGGCCACCAGGTCCTCCTCCGTCGACGTACCTGTAGTCGGTCCCAGCAGACGACCTCGCGGACGCGTCCATACGAGCGATCAAGTTCGCGCATCCCAATCAGCGGCCGAGTCGTCGCGAGGCGCCGGGCGGCCAATCCTCCTCAGCCACGACAGCGGCAGAAACATGGCAGCCACACCCAGCACCCCCGGGTGTCCCGATCTTACGAATGATCCGAACTAACCCACGAAGAAAGGTATGGACATCATGGTGGATCCAGGCCGCGTCGGGAGTCGTGTCGCGCCGGTCGACGAGACCGAGGACGGCATCGACCCGGTGGGCACACCGGGCCAGGCGGACGAGTCGGACGAGCCGGGTGACTCGGGGGAGTCTGAGTCGTAGCCCTCGGATCATCCGCAGCCTCTCCTGTCGACGGCGGCCTTCCCGGTGGGTGTCTCTCCACCGGGAAGGCCGCCGCCCTTCCGCAAGGGGTTCGCCGGCGCCCACGGCCTCGGGCAGGTCCGGCAGATGGCTCGATCGCGGTGCTCGAAGCCCACGTTAGGGTGGGGCTCATGCCGGACCCCGAATTGCAACGGATCGGTGCCTTCCTCGCCGGGTTCGCCCGTCGGCAGGCCGGGCTCACCACCGAACTCCCGTGCGGGTTCGCGGTGTACGACGACCGGTTCGCCGAGTCGTGGTCGCACAACCAGGTCGTCGTCGACCGCGGTGGTGTCGACCCGGCCGCACTGCCCGCCCTGGTGGACGAGGCCATGGGGGACAGGTCGTACCGTCTCGTCTCGGTCCTCGACGGGGACTTCGGGGACGTGTGCATCGGGCCGTTCCAGCGCGCCGGGTACCGGCACCACACCTACGTGGTGATGCTGCACACCGGTCCGGTGCCCACCGCCGACGGACGCCGGGCCGAGGACGTCGACCTGGAGGCGATCCGGGAACCGCTCACGGCGCGCTGGCGCTCCTGGCTGCCGGAGGCCGCCGACGAGGTGATCACCATGCTGGTCGACCGCCGCGAGACGCGCCGGCGCGGGGCCGAGGTCGTGCAGTTCCTGGGGTCGCGGGCGGAGAACGGCGAGGTGGCCGCCTGGGCCGACCTCTATCTCGAACCCGGGCTCGGCATCGCCCAGATCGAGGACGTGATGACCGCCGAGGCCCACCTGCGGCGCGGACACGCCGACGTGGTCCTGGCCACCGCCCTGCGCCGGGCGGCGGCCGCAGGTTGCGGCACCCGCTTCCTCACTGCCGATGCCGACGACTGGCCTCGCCACTGGTACGAGCGACGCGGCTTCACCGTCATCGGCCGCACCCACGGCTTCGAGCGCACCTGACCGCAGCCGGTGACGGGAGCACGGGACGGGAGCGGGTGACCCGTCGTCGCGGTGCGGGCCCCCGCCGGCGGAAGCGGGTCATCCCGCGTCGGTACGGCCGACTTGGGTCCATCCGCTGTTTCCTCCACCAGTTCCCTCACCCCCACTCCGACCTGTCGGCCAGGCGGCGGTACCACCAGAACTGCGTGCGCCACTGGCGTCGGTGTGTGAACGGATCCGGCAGGGTGCGGCGCAGGAACACCGCGTCCAGAGGCTTCACGAGGCGGCCGAGCTCGGCGCGGGCCCGTGCCGGCAGTCGCTCCAGGACTTCCTCCAGCACGTCGCGTGCGTACCTGACGTCGTCGAAGGCGCACCCGGGGCACGGGCACGCCGCCTCCTGCGGGTACAGCGGACGCCTGCCGAGCGGCTGCAGGAAGTCGCGGTACCGCCGCAATGCCTGCTCGGTGGCGCCCGGGCGGATGTAGAAGCTGCCGCTCAGGAACTCGACCCGGCACACGGCCAGGCTCGCCCCGGCGGAGAGTCCGTGGATCCGGAACGGCGGGGCCGGCCCCCAGATGCGGGAGACCTGGTGTTCAGCGCGCAGGGCGCGCGGCCGTCTACGCGGCATCGGCCTTTCGGTACGTGATCACGGGCGCCATGCTGCCAGGAACGGCTGTCCTTCCGCACCTGGATTTCCGTCTGGTACGCACCTGTTCCGCCCCTGCCCGCACACCGGTCGGACCGGTCACGCGGCCGGTTGTGCGTCGGCTGCGTCGGCCGGGTGTGCGTCGGCCGCGCCTGGCCAAGTGTGCGCCGGCCGGGGTGGGACCCGGCCGGCGCATCGTGGATGACGGGGTGTCAGCCCAGGTGTCGGGTGAAGAACCGCACCGAGCTGTCCAGCTCGAACAGCGGGACGTCGCCGTGCCGGCCGGGGTTGGCGTGGAGCGTCTTCTCGGCCGAGGCGAAGAGGTCGAACAGCGCGAGGGCCTCCGCCCGCGGGACCCGTTCGTCGTCCCACTGCACCAGGAACTCCACCGGGACGGTGATCCGCGCGGCCGCCTCGGGGGAGGTCTGCCGATCCCCGTTCAGACCCAGGACCGCAGCGCGGACCCGGGGCTCGGCGGCGACGAACGGAACGCCGAGCCCGCAGCCCAGCGACAGCCCCCAGTATCCGACCGGGCCGGCGCCGACGTGATCGAGATCCTGGAGCGCGTCCAGGACCGCTCGCCACTCCGGGACGCTCTGGCCGGCGATGAGGGCGTGGACGTCGGCGAGCACCGGAGTCACGTCACCGCCGGTCTGCATGCGAGTCCTCATCTCGGCGATGAGCAGGTCGAGTTCCTCGCTCCTCGGACGGTCGCCGTGGCCGGGCGCATCGACGGCCGCCACTGCGAAACCGCATTCGGCCGCGAACCGGCGGGCGCGCGCCACGATGCCGGGGGCCGTCTTGTGCTGACCGCCGCCGTGCCCCATCAGGATCAGCGGGCGTGCGCCGACGGCGCCGTCCGGCGTCCACAGCACGCCGGGGATCGCACCGAAGGTGAAGGGGAGGGCGAAGTGTCGTTCGGTGACGCCGTCGGACGACGTCTGGGAGGTGAAGCGCATGTGCGTTTCGAGCCTTTCGGGATGCCTGTGCGGGCGCTCCCTAGACCACGCGAGGGAGGGAGCCCCGACCTGTCACAGCGTTGATCGGTCTCACCTCCTTGGTTCGCGGCAGCATCGTGCGACGCAGAACGTATCACGGGCGGCTTCGCGCCGGCGCGGGCATTTCCGCCGGTGCGAGCTTCCGCCGGCACGACGCGAGCAACCGGCGATGAGCGGTGGCCGACCGGGAGCGAGGTTGCGCCCACCGGGGACGGGGCGCACCCACCAGCAACGGGGCGCACCCACCGGCAACGGTCCGCACCCACCGGGGATGAGACGCGAGCCGGGACCTCCCCCGGCGGAGGGAGTGGTCCGAGCCGGCGGGAGGACGTGGCCGGGCCGTGCACGGGCGAGCCTGGGGGCATGTCCTCTCCCGCGAACTCTGTTGCTCCGGCGCCGCGTTGGGCCGTCCGCGCCGCACATGCCGCCGCCCTCACCACCGTTCCCTCCGGACTCTGGCGGATCGCGTTGGGCCTCGGCCTTCCGGTGGGCTACAGCGACGAGGTGCTTCGCGAGAGCTTCGGCATCCCCGGCTGGGGCGTGGTCTACGTGATCGGGCTCAGCGTGGTCTCCGAGGCCTTCGCCCTGTTGACGCTCGGTCTGGTCCGGCCCTGGGGCGAGGTGGTGCCGCGCTGGATTCCGGTCATCGGAGGCCGGCGCGTCCATCCGCTGGCCGCGGTGGTCCCCGCCGCCCTCGGCACGGTGGCCTTGGTCTGCATCTGGAGCGGCTTCGTGTTCTGGTGGAGCGTCGAGGAGACCCCGGCGATGCAAGGGCCGTGGCACACCATCGTCGGCATCCTCTACCAGCCGCTCGTCCTCTGGGGCCCGCTGCTCGCCGCCGTGACCGTGTCGTACTACCGCCGCCACCGCTGAGCGAGGGAGCGAGGACGGGAGCCGTACGCGGTTCCCGGAGCGCGCCCGGCACAGGAAGTCGGGCCCGCCGACTTCCTGTGCCCCACCCGGCCGAGGCCGAGGGCGATGCCAGGGCCGGGGTCGAGGCCAGGGTCGAGGCGGGGTCGGGGGCGGCGATCGACTGCGGGAGCAGCGTCGAAGCACGGTATGACGCACGCTCAGAACAAGCCAACGAGTAGCCGCAGGACAGGGCTTGGGACGTGCTGGCCTGGCGGTCGGCTCAGGGGTGGATCAGCAGGCCATCGCGCGGACGCGGTCGAGCTCCACACTCGGCCTGCTGCGGGTTGGGCGCTTGGCGCTGCGGTCGGAGACCAGGGCGCCGATTGCGGCGATGACCTCGGGCAGGTCGTCGCGCTCGCCGGTCCAGCGTTGCAGGGACCGCCACTGCTCGACCTCTGCGTTGGCAATGTTCGACCATGATCCGCCGTTGGGACTGGCGGCGGCGCGCATGGTCGTGGAAGTTGCGCTCGGACGGCCCGGCGTCCGCCGCTGGCTTCTTCGGCGGGGCGCTGACCTGGCCGGGGAAGTCGCGGGCCGGGCCGGCACAGCCGGAATCGACTTCGGCTTTCACGTTCGGGTGCAGCCGCAACTGCTCCTCGATGCCCTCGGTGCGTACTGCGGTGACATCGTGCATCCGGCCCGGACGGATCGCCCCGCGTCACGGCTCCCGCCCCTGCTCGTCGCTGATCATTGTGGCCTTCTCGGCGTTCTGCTTCTTCTTGCCCGACACGAACGCCTTACGGCCCGGCCGCGCCGCCTTCGGGCGGCGTGCCTGCACCTCGGTACCGTCGATCCGCAGCGTGATCCCCTCGGCCTGGTCATGGGCGAACACGTCCGCAAGGGTCCTGAGCCTGATCCCGGGCCGATCCGGCACCGCGAAACCGCGGGCGGCCGGCAACGGGCGCACCTCGCCGACCGCCCGGTCGATCGTGGAGGGCGAGACTCCGAACAGCGCCGCGAGCACCCTGTGCGACAGCGCCCAGCGCAACACCACCAAGGGCACCAACACCCGGTCCACGAAGACCAACTGCTGATCCGGCCCGGCCCCGGCTGCCCGCGTTCGGCCACGGCCACGCCGTTTGGCCAGATCCGAGTCGCGGGCTGCGGTCCACGGCCCGGCCAACTCGGCGATCAGCGTACCCAGGTGTTCCTTCGAGATCCCGCACAGAGCAGAATCAGAGCAGGCCGCACGGGCCCGACTTGACTTCGCACTCCCGATGATCCCGCGCGGCTCTTCGCCTCCGGCGCCAGGACGACAGCCGGAGCCTGACCACCGATGCCCCCGATCATTCGGGCCCGGGCCGGTACGCCCATTCCTGGTCGAGGATGCTGAAGACTTCGGAGTCACGCCAGCCGTCCCGGATCAGCGCGGTGTGCCGGTGTCGGCCCTCGTGGGTCATGCCGAGCTTGCCCAGCACCCGGGCCGATGCAACGTTGCGAGGATCGCAGGTCGCATAGATCCGGTGCAGTCCTATCAGCCCAAACCCTCTGCCGAGAAGTTCCCCGCCGATGGCTGTGCCCACGCCTCGACCCCACACCTGAGGATGCACGAGATAGGAGATCTCGCCCTGACGGTGGGCCAGGCTACGAACCTTCAGCTCGCCGATACCGACGAGTTCACCGTCGAGGCAGGCCGCGTACACGAATCTCGCCTGCGGGGACCGCAGCCGGGCATCCATCGCGCCTTGGACGAAGTCCCGCGTCTGTTCCTCGGTGTTCGGCCCCCACGCCTGGTAGCGGCAGGCCTCCGGCAGGCTGGCGAAGGCATGTACAGCGTGGCAGTCACCGACAACGAGCTCGCGCATGGTCACCGGGGTTTTGATCACGAGCCGATCCTGTCAGGCCGGCATCGCCGAATACCAGCACCAAGTCGCGAGGCTCCCACACGATCAAGATCGCATCATTGTCGTGCGGCAACGCGTAAGACGTTGTCCTGTGTGGTGACCTTCACCAGCCGCTTGTGGCAGGTGACGAGGGTGGCGAGGTACCGCCGCGTCGCTCGCCGCCACGAACGCGACCACCTGCTCGACCTGGCCTCTGCCCCCTTGTCACGCCCGGGTGAGCGGCCGGCCCTTCACCGACGCCTACGTCGTGCACCACATCGCACAGCAGGTGGCGGCGGTGGGCGGCCCGGACGGCGGCCCGCAGCGGTTCGTGGAGCGCGTTCTCCGGAGGTGGATGGACGGGCCGTGTCGTGAACCGTCCCAGCTCGGCCGCGAACTGTGCGGGCGGATGCATTGCTTCGGCCGCCACATGATCAACGCTGAGAGCACGGAACTCTTCAGCCCGGGGGTTCGCCGATACCTGGTGGGTCGGGCGCGGGCGTTGGCCTGGTCGGCGAGCCGACGGCGTCCGAGCGCCCGGTTCGCCTCGGCACGGTTGCCGGCGCCCCGTTGGTCGGAGGCTCGCTCAATTCGTCGGCCGACGCGCTCGGCCACAGCGCGTCGGTGCGTCCAGATCTCACGCCCGGGGAGTTTCGGCATCGATCGACTGATTTGTGATCACGGTTCGGCGACCTTCCTTCCGCCGAGGTTTAAATAGTCCACCCCGACGTTCGAGCAGCGGTAGGTTGCGGAGGCAAACACCTTGATCATCACGGGGGATCCACCATTTCCACTCAGTCTGCCGAGCTGCCACACGGCGCCGCGCCCACCGAGCCCACCGCGCCCACCGATCTCACCAAGCCCACCGGGCCCACCTCCGACGCCGCGGCCCCGGACCTGCCCGTCTACGGCGAGGGGCAGCTCAGCTGCCAGTACTGCGGCTCCGTCCCGGCCGTGAACGCGACCTTCCGCGGGCACCAGGGCTTTATCGTGATCATGAGGTACCTGAAGCGCCGGGGACCGTACTGCCGCAGCTGCGGCATCGCCGCGCATCGGGACATGACCTCCGACAGCCTCTGGCAGGGCTGGTGGGGCATACCTTCGATGATCGTCAACCCCATCGTCATGCTGATCAACATCCCGCAGCGACTGAAGGTCAACAAGCTGTCGGAGCCGCTGCCCGGGGCGCCCCGCCCGCCGGCGAACCCGGGCAAGCCGGTGTACCTGCGACCCACGATCCTCGGTGTGCTCATCCCGGCGATCCTGGTCTCGCTGATCGTCCTCATGGAGAAGGGCGACCCCGAGTTCGCCAAGGCCGGCGACTGCATCCACAACAAGAACTCGATCATCCTGCCCGGTGCCGTCGACAGCAACCCCGACGTCGAAGTGGTCCCCTGCTCCGACCCCAAGGCCGAGGCCCGTGTCGTGGGCCGCGAGGACGACACCAATGACGGCGAGGGCGTGTGCCGGAAGTCCTTCCCCGACGCCGACGGCTACTTCACCTACAAGCGGGGCAGCGACAAGTACACCCTCTGCCTTCAGAGCCTGAAGCAGAAGCCGGGCAAGATCTCCGTCTCGTAACGGGGGCACTCGGGGCGGGCTGTTCGCTGATTTCCGCTGGCAGCCTGCCCTTGCCCACACTTCTTGATCCGCCCAGATCTTCTCGATGCCCGGGTGGCCAAGCGTCACCCCTTCTCTGCGCGGGGTGGGGGTGGAGGCAGAGGAGCGGAGTAGGAAGTCGGCGGGGCCGACTTCCTGTTGAGAAGGCCCCGCAGCTCCCGGGGAGGGGCGACGGGGCCCGTGGGGCGCCGGCTGCTCAGGTGGCGTCGAACTCGCCGGCGCGGACGGCGGTGACGAAGGACTGCCAGGCGGCGGAGGGGAAGACGAGGGCGGGCCCGCTGGGGTCCTTGGAGTCCCGGACGGGCATGACGCCCGGGTGTCCGGGGGAGACCTCGATGCACTGGCCGCCGTCGGAGCTGTGGGAGGACTTGATCCAGCGGGACGAGTACAGGTCAAGGCTGGAGCTCATGGTGCCAGTTCCTTCCGAATTCTGCTGATCAGGGCCAGGGAATCCGCCTGGGACGGCGTGTCCACCTGAAGCCGATCGTATCTCCTGCGCCAGATCGCGACAGTCGCTCTGTCCCGCTCGAGAAATCCGCGGTGCAGCGTTTCCGTGTAGCCGAGTTGGCCGTGGTCGCTGAGGGTCAGCAGGGTGACTGCCGATCGGAACGAGCGGAGGCCGCCCATGCTGAACGGGACGATCTGGAGCAGGATGTTCGGCTCATTCGCCAGCTCGGCGAGGCGGTCAAGTTGCTCGGCCATGACGGCCGGGCCGCCGAGCTGCCATCGCAGGGCGCTCTCGTCGAGAGCGGCGTAGATAAGGGGTGGAGGGGTACGGGTCAGCAGGTTCTGCCTGGCCAAGCGGAAGTTGAGGCGCTCGTCCGCCTGGTCGGCCGTGACCTCGCCCCGTCCGACCGCCCCGGCAAGTTCGGCCTCGGCATAGGCCCGGGTCTGGAACAGGCCGGGGATGAGACCGATTTCGAACAGCCTTATCTCGGCGGCCTGCGCTTCGTGCCGCGTGAACTCCGTGAACCCCTCGGCCAGGCCGGCTGAGTTGGAAGCCTGCTGCCACATGAGAGCCAGGGTGCCCTGTGTGTTGAGGGCCGCGTCTGCCGCACGGGCGAGGCGCAGTGAGGGCTGCTTCGTGGCAAGTTCGGCGAAGGAGATCGTCGAGTAGTGGAACCCGGTCAGCTCCGCCAGCTGAGCCTGTGTGAGGCCCGCCGCCTCACGTGACCTGCGGAGTTGTACGCCGAAGGGAGCCCAGCGTCCTGCTGAAGGGTCAAGTTCCTTGCGGTTCACCATGCTTGCTCCAACTTGGCCAGCCTGAAAGTCAAGACCAACTTCGCTTCCGATGCTAACTGAGATCAGGTCAGGATGGGCACAGACCGTAAAACTCCAACTGCGGAGCGTGCCCATGTGTGGCGTTCAGTCTCAACCCACCACCAAACTCCACGGCTACGGCGTGCGTTGGGATCCGGCGGCCCGGGCTTATCGGGTGCGGAACGAGAGGACGGGGGAGTGGCTTCTCGACGCCTCCGGCCGGCTTGCCGGTTTCTCCTCCTTCTCCGCCGCCGAGGCCGCCTACCGCGCCTTCGAGCCCCGTCGGCGGGCCGTCTGATGGGGCCGATCCTCGACCGCGCGACCGCCGAGCAGCGGCGGGAGGCGGCCCTTGCCGTCGAGGACCTGATCGCCGTCCTCGCGCTCGCCGATGCCAAGCTCCCCTCCGTCGAAGTCGACTGGGAGTACGGCCGGTTGACCGGCGCCTACCTGATCAACCTCGGTTCCGCCCGCACCGCCCAGATCCTCCGGATCACCGATCTCCTCCGGCGGGGTCTGCGTCACGAGCGGGTGGCCGGAGCTGAGTGACATCGCGCTGGTCGGCCGCTTCCTCTGGTGGCTGCTGTTCGTCGCCGCCGTCGTTCTCGCCGGTCTCCGCCTCCGACCCCGCCTCCGCCTCCGCCCCCGACCCCGCCTCCGCCTCCCCCTCCGGCCCTGCCTCCGCATCCCCCATGCTCCCGCCGCTGCACCACCCCGGAAAGTGAGTACGACCGTGTGCCCCACGCGTGACCCCCGGCTCCTTGCGAAGCTCCCCGCCTGCCGTATCGGCGCTCTCGTCCTCCTCCGCAGCCAGGCCGGCCACGTCCTCCTCGTCGACCCGGACCATCTGGACGGCCTCGTCCTCCCCGGCGGCCCGGTCCTCCCCAACGAGCCGCCGCATCTCGCTGCCGCCCGCCACCTGCACGCCCAGACCGGTCTGCTCCGCCGCGTGACCCAGCTCCTCGCGGTCGACTTCACCCCCGCCGACCGCTACCTCGAACGCCTCAACCTGGTCTTCGACGGCGGCGCCGTCACCGACCGCGACACGCAGCGCGTCACCGTCCCTCCCCGGTGCGGCTCCGGCCTCCACGGCGCCCGGTTCGCCGACCCTGCGCACCTCTCCGCCCTCATGAGCCCCGCGCAGAACGCCCGCGTCCAGCAGGCCCTCGCCAACCTCGGGCGCGCCCTTCCGCTGCTCCTCCACGGCCAGCGCGCGGCCTGACGGCTCGTCGGCGGCCGATTGTCAGTCCCTCACGTCACAATCCCCGCATGGAGAAACCTGCGATCGTTTCGGCCGAGGAGTGGCAGCTCGCGCGCGAGGAACTGCTCAAGGCCGAGAAGGAACTGACGCGCGCTCAGGACGCGCTCGCGGCACGCCGCCGCCGTCTGCCGATGGTGAGGTTCGCCAACGACTACGCCTTCGACACCCCGACGGGGACGAAGACCCTGCTCGACCTGTTCGAGGGCCGGAACCAGCTGGTCGTCTACCACTTCATGGACCGGGGGCCGGGCCGGATCTGCCCGGGCTGCCAGGGCTTCACCGACAACATCCCCGTGGGCGCCCTGGAGGGGCTGGCCGAGCGCGGGGTCACCTGGGTGCACGTGTCGAACATGCCGCTCGCGCAGATCGAGGCGCACAGGGAACGGACGGGCTGGGCGCTGCCGTTCGTCTCGTCGCACGGCACCTCGTTCGCCGAGGACACCGGCGCCGGGGGCGGCTTCCTGCTGAGCGTGTTCCTGCGCGACGGGGACGACGTCTACCGGACGTACAGCACGTACTCGCGCGGGGTGGACCGGCTGGTCTTCCGCAACAGCGTTCTCGACCTCACGCCCTACGGGCGCCAGGAGGACTGGGAGGACTCGCCGGCGGGCTGGCCACAGCGGCCCACGTACGGGTGACCGGCCACGTACGGGTGACCGGCCGGGTGCGGGTGACCGGCCGGGCCTGGGTGGGCGCGTCCGTGAGCGCGCCCACCTGGGAATCCCTGCGGGTGAATCGCGTGAGGGTGCCCTGTCGCACCGAGGGTTGGGCAATCTCACCCAGGGTTGATCACTGGCCAGGTCGTCTCGTCGAAGGTTGATGGGATGGCCCCGGTCTGACGCTCCGACCGATCGCGGGTCCAGAGACCCGCGGATGCGATGGCGGCCCCGGCCGGGATTGATGGTCGGACCCGCTGGGCCTGCCGAGAGTCGGTTGTCGTCAATTTTCGACCATCGCGGCTGCGTCGAGCGACAACCTGACTACCCTGTGTCAGATTTCTGCCCATGGAGACCACCGCAACCTTCTGCACGATCGTCCCACCGCACATCCTCGACAAGCTGGCCCAGTCCGAGGACCCCGCCGTCAGCGAGCCCGCCCGGCGCACTCTCGAGCGCGACGCCCTGTTGCGCACCCAGCGCAGGATCAGCGCGGGTCGCGGCGAAGCTGCTCCGGCCGGAACCCCTTCCGACAGGCCACAACGCACCATCTACGACGCGGCACAGCGGGACACGCTGCCGGGTGCGAAGGTGCATGCCGAGAGCGACCGGCCTGCCAAGGACCAGGCGGTCAACCGGGCACACGCCGGGCTCGGCGCGACCTTCGACTTCTACCTCAAGGCGTACGGTCGTCACTCGATCGACGACTGCGGGCTGCCGCTCGACGCCACCGTCCACTACGGCGACAGTTACGGGAACGTGTTCTGGAACGGCGAGCAGATGGTCCTCGGTGACGGCATGGGGAAGGTGCTCCTCGACTTCACCGAGTCACCGGAGGTCATCGGCCACGAACTCACCCACGGCGTCACGCAATCCACCGCCGACCTGGACTACTCGGGGCAGTCCGGCGCGCTCAACGAGTCGATCTCGGACGTCTTCGGCTCGCTCGTCAAGCAGTACGCGCTCGGCCAGACCGCGGACCAGGCCGACTGGCTCATCGGCGCCGGACTGTTCGGCCCGGCCATCCGAGGCGTCGCGCTGCGCTCCCTCAAGGCCCCGGGCACTGCCTACGACGACCCGCAACTCGGCAAGGATCCCCAGCCGACAACCATGGACGACTACGTGAGGACCAGTCGCGACAACGGCGGCGTGCACATCAACTCCGGCATCCCCAACCACGCCTTCTACCTGGTGGCCAGCGCCCTCGGCGGCCATGCCTGGGAGCAGGCCGGAAAGATCTGGTACGCCACGCTGACCGGCGGCGAGCTCGCCGCGGACGCCGACTTCGCGGACTTCGCCAGGCTGACCGCCGCGACCGCTCGAAGCCTGTTCGGCGAAGGCGACGAGATCCAGGCGGTGCTCAAGGCGTGGTCGATGGTCGGGGTGCCCATCGCGTAGACGGAGGAAACGCAGGGTCGGAGGTGACGCGGGCGGCGATCCTCGCCCCACCGACCCTGCGAGCAGGCCAGTCATCAACCTTCGGTGAGATCGCCCAACCTTCGGCGCGGCGGGACAGGGGGCGATCGTGCGCGGGTGGACGTCGCGCCCGCACCGGGTGCTCCCGTACGGGCGCGGTTGCGACGCCAAGCGCCGTGTACGAATATTCACGGCAGTGTGCACCGGTTGCGACGGCGTGACCACCGATCGTCCCGCGCCGGCTCGTGGCCGTCCGGCACCTGCCGGAGCATGTGGTCAGCGTCCCGCCACCCGGGGCCCGGTCCGGCCGGGACCCCGCCCGGGCCGCCGGGAGCGTCCGGCCCGCCCGACGTCCGCGATCCGAGGCGGGCGCCGCCCGGGCCGTCACCCGAACGGATCCCGACCGCGGCCGGCCCCACGAGGCGTCCGCCCGGGAGCAGGGCTCTCCGGCGCGGCTGCCACCGGGCACGCACGCACGCCACCCCAGCAGAGCAGCACCCCCAGCAGAGCAGCACAGAGCATCAGGGAGTTACCATGTCGATGCTGTTGATCAAGGGTTCGTTCCACATCTCCGCGCAGGCCAAGCCGGACGGTGACACCATCGGGTTCATCCCCGACTACGTGGGCGAGTGGAAGCTCGTCCACGGGAAGCCGCTCCGGCCCTCCGCCGACGGCCACGTCAACGTCCGGCTGGAGGCCATCGACGCCCTGGAGACCCACTACCCGGGCGCCAACAAGCACGACGAGCACCAGCCGCTGACGTACGCCGACGCCGCCGCGGACGAACTGCTCGACTGGCTGGGCTTCGTGGACATCCAGCGTCACAAGGACGAGACCGTCAGCGTCACGCCCGACCGGGTGGCCGGCTACATCCTCACCCGCGGCACGGACAGCCTCGGCCGCTGCGTGGCACTGGTGGGCCGGGGCCGGGCTCCGGGGGCCAGCGGCTACGAGATCGACGTGGACGACAAGCTCCTGGCGAAGACCGCCAACTACCACCTGCTGTCGAAGGGGCTGGCCTACCCGACCTTCTACCAGGGATTCCCCCAGGACCTGCGCCGCGTCCTGACCAACCTCGTCCACCAGGTGCAGGCCGCCGCGCCCCCCGCCAACGGTCTCTGGTCGCAGGACGCGACGACCACGGGCGCGAAGATCGTCGACATGAAGTCGATCAACACGGACGTGGTGATCCTCCCCAAGCTCTTCCGGCGGCTCAAGGACTACCTGGACCTCGGCGGCGACTCGCTGGCCTGCTTCCCCTCGTTCCTGGCCGGGGCCAACGACGTCTTCACGCTTCCCGACGGCAAGCAGCTCCCCGGGCTGCACAGCATCCTGGAGATCACCAACGGGCAGACCCTGCGGCTCACCCACCCCGCGGAAGACCTGCTCTTCGAGGAGAAGTGAGCCGGGGCGTCCGGCCATGACCGATGCCGGCCGCGCCGCGGGTGCGGGCCGGCGGCGGTCATCCAGGGTGCGGTGGAGCGGGAGGTCGGCCCGGTCGACTTCCCACTTCGGCTGACGCGGGGCCGAAGGGTGACGGGACTGGTGACGGGGCCGAGGGGAGGCTCGGGCTGCCGTAGCCGGACCGTTCCCCCGGCCCCGTAGCGGTGTCCGCAGCCTGTGGCAGGGTGCTCGTTCGGGATGCACGCAGCGAGCGGAGCCAGTCGCAGGTAATGAAGATCAGAAGGATTGCCTCGGGGATCACCGAGATGCAGCTCACCTGCGAGGGCTGGCAGCCCGTCACCGGGACCACCGTCGTCCGGGACGGTGACCTGCGGCCGCTCACCGAGAACCCCCGCCTCCGGTACGTCGCACTCGAACACGGGGCCGCCCACTACAGCCACCGGCCGGCGGAGGTCCGGCGGGACGCCGGTGCCGACGGACGGCGGCACCGGGCCTGATGCCGCCGTCCCGTGCACCCGGTGCGGTGTCGGCCCGGCTTGCCGGAGCGGGTTGCCGGCACCGTGCACCTGGGGGCCGGGCGAGTGCTCAGGCGGGGACGAGCGCGTCCCACTGGTCCCGGGTCGGGCCGTCGTGCGTCGGCGAGAACTCCGGGTGGGCGGCCAGCCAGGCGGTGAGGTGCCGGTCCACCTCGTCGGTGCCGTAGGCGGCCTCGGCGGGTTGCAGGAGATGGCGCACCTGGGCACGGGCCCTCATGACGACGGGGTCGTCGAAGGCACAGGCGGCCAGGGCGGCAGCCCGCCGGTCCGGGGGCGGTGCGCTCTCGGTGAGGCGCTCCTCGTTGGCACGGTCGGCCGTCACCTGTGCGTCGAACCACGGGCGCAGGGCCTGTGTCGTCCAGGCGTGGTAGCCGACCGGGTCCGCGGCCGTGTCGTCGGCATGGGCGGCGAGGTGCTGGGCGGCGCGCAGGCCGAGGGCCACGCCGTGGCCCAGGGTGGGGTTGGTGTGGACGAGGCTGTCCCCGGCGTTGACCAGGCCGGTGACGACGGGCCCGTCGTCGTCGGTGAGGGAGGTCCAGCGGTTGTCCAGGCCGGCCATCGCCAGGACGGCGGACTGCGGCTCGGGGTCCAGGTCGAGCCAGGCGGCCGTGGCGGGGAAGCGGCGGGCGACGGCTTCGAAGACGTCGGGGTCGGTGAGCGCGCCGCGGGTCGGATCGCCGGTGGAGAGCACCACGTTCACCGCGAAGGTGTCGTTGTCGGAGGGGAAGACGCCGGCGAGCGCGAACGGCGCGGCCGAGCCGGGCTTCACCCGCCCGGGGTCGCGGGGGCCGTCGGCACGCAGGCGGTACCAGCGGCACAGGTAGGCGATCCCGGCGCGGTGGCTTTCGACCACGGGCGGGCGGCAGCCGGCCGCGGCCAGCCAGGCGGGAACCGGTGAGCGCCGACCGGACGCATCGACGACGAGGTCCGCCCGGTGGACCTCCGCGCCCACCCGCACACCGGTGACCCGGGGAGGGCGGCCCTCCTCGACGGTGAGGGCGTCCACCCGGCAGCCCTGCCGCACGTCAACGGTCCGCTCCCGCTGCACGGCCGCGGTTAGGGCGGCCTCCAGCACGATGCGGCGGGTGCGCAGGGTCACCAGGTCCTCGTCGCCGTCCCGGTGCGGCGGGTGCTCGCCGAACCAGTCGAAGTCGTGGTACTCCCGGGCTCCGCGGGCGAGCAGGTCCGCGTAGACGTCGGGGGTCTCGGCGAGCAGGACGGTGCGGACGGGCGCGAGGAACGAGTGGGGCTGGACGGCCTGGGGGACGCGGGGCCTGTTCCAGCGGAAGAAGTCCTGGTTCAGGTCCTCCCCGGCCGCCCGGGTGTCCTGCTCGAACAACGTGACCGTGTGGCCCCGTCGGCCGAGCATGAGTGCCGTCCCCAGCCCGCTGATACCGCCACCGATCACCGCAACCCGCGCCACTGAGCTCCCCTTCGCTTCGCGTCGTGTTGCGGAGTGAGCCTACTGCTTGGTGATCTTCGATCGGCAACCGGGTCCTCCCGGGTCCCGGTCGGAGCACCGGGCCGACCGGTGCCGGGCCGTCACGCGCCGAGCTGCCCCCGAACCGTCATGCGCCGGGCCGTGCCGTGACGGTCGCCATATGATGCTCCGTCATATTCCGTGCGGCCCGGCGGCGGTAGCGACGGGCGGGCCGGCCGTCACGGCCTGTTCAGGTACGTGAGGACGGCGCGGACGCGGCGGTTGGAGTTGTCGTCGTCGGTGAGGCCGAGTTTGCCGAACATGGAGGTGGTGTACTTGCTGATGGCGCTCTCGCTCAGGAAGAGGCGCTGTCCGATGGCCTGGTTGGACAGTCCCTCGGCCATGAGGCCGAGCACGGAGTGTTCGCGCGGGGTGAGCCCTTCGAGACGCCGGTTCGAGGGGCCGGCGGACAGCAGGGTGGTGATGACGGCGGGGTCCATCGCGGTCCCGCCGGCGGCGACGCGTTCCAGGGCGTCGATGAACTGGTCGCCGTCGAAGACGCTTTCCTTGAGGAAGTACCCGACGCCACCACCGCCGTCGGCCAACAGCTCCCGGGCGTAGAGCTGTTCGACGTGCTGGGAGAGGATCAGGACCGGCAGGCCGGGCAGTTGGTGGCGGGCGGCGAGTGCCGCCCGCAGGCCCTCGTCGGACTGGGTCGGCGGCATGCGGACGTCGACGACGGCGACGTCCGGCCGCCACGTCAGCAGCGCGTCGAGGGTCTCGGGCCCGGTCGCCGCGGTCGCGACGACCTCGTGTCCGTACGCGTCGAGGAGGCGGACCATCCCGTCGCGCAGGAGGTAGAGGTCTTCGGCTACAACGATTCGCATGGCACCACCATGGTTGCGACGGTCGGCCCGCCTGCCGGACTGATGATCTCCAGTGTGCCGTCGAAGACCGCGAGGCGGCGCTGCAGTCCCGCGAGCCCGCCACCGGGGCGCAGGTCCGCTCCGCCGTGGCCGTCGTCCTCCACGATGACGACGATGCCGGTGTCGTCACGGGTGACGGAGATCCGAGCGCGGGTCGCCCGGGCGTGCTTGACCGCGTTGGTCAGCAGCTCGGCCGTCCCGAAGTACAGGGCGGACTCGATCGGCGGGTCCAGGTCGAGTCGGGGGCCGGCGCCGACGGCCACGTCGAGCGGGCTCGCGAGGGCGAGCGCGCGGACGGCGTCGACGAGCCCCCGCTCGGTCAGGACCGGCGGGTTGATGCCCCTGACCAGCTCGCGGAGTTCGGCCAGTGACGCGGCGGCGCCGGCCCGAACCTCCCGCATCAGGGCCTTGGCCCGGTCGGGGTCGGTCTCCATCAGCTTCTCCGCGGTCGTCAGGGTGAGCCCGAGTGCGACCAGGCGGGCCTGTGCCCCGTCGTGCAGATCCCGCTCGATCCGGCGGATCTCGGCGGCCTGCGCGACCGTCGCGTCCGCGCGTTGGGCCGTGAGCTCGTCCACCCGGTCGGTCAGCAGCATCGCGGGCGACGGGCCCAGGAAGCGGGCCGCCACCGGGCCGACGGGGCGCCAGGCGTACGGGGCTCCGGCGAGGGCCAGGACCAGGCCGAGTGCCCCCGCGGTCCGTGCGGCGGTCGTCGACCCGGTGAGCCCGACGGCCGCCGCCACGAGCCCGGCCGGCGGGACGGCCGCGACCAGCCCGACGGTGACCGGCGCGATCGCGGTGAACCGCAGGTCGCGCCAGGTCGCCGGATCGCTCCAGCGGAGCCGCCGTTGTTGCTCCTCCTCGGCGTCCCGCCGGCTGCGCTTGTACGAGTAGCCGTTCCACCAGTACCCGGTCGACATCCGCACCACGGGAGGGGCCTGCCGGTAGCCGGCGGGAATGACGGTGCCGGTCCAGCGCGCGACGAGGTGGCGGAAGGCCCGGCAGACGGGGCCGGACAGGGCGAGGGTGCAGGTGGCCGCCGGGACGAACAACCCCGGCCAGGACCACGGGTTGCCCGCCCACCAGACCGCCACCGCCGCCGCGCCGGCCCACACCGCCGGGACCAGCATGCTGACGACCGCCACTGCGCAGGCCCGTACGAGTCCCACGCCGGCCCTCGCCGACCACGACACCACCTGTCGCATGATCCTTCCCTCCCGCTTGCCGTGCCGCCCCGCCCCGAGCCGCTTGTCCCGAGCCGCCCCGCGCCGCTCCGAACCGCCCGCTCCGAGGCGGCAGCTTGAACCGGCAGGCCGGCCGACCGGCTGACCGGCTGACCGGCAGGCCGGCCGACCGAGCTGGCCGGTTCGACCCGATGGTTCCATCGTGCGCCGCCGTGAGCCCGATCTCGGCCTGATCGGCCCGGAAGGGGGCCTGGCCCCACCCACGAGTACGTCCAGGCCCCGGCGCCCGGGCCGCCTGCGCCGGGCGAGCGCCCGTCACGCGCACGGTGACGAGACGTCAACAGCTGTGCCTCGGGACGTCGATGGCGTGGAGGAATCGAGCGCGGACGCCACCACCCGTGCGCCCGGCGGGCCTTCGTCCGGGCGTGGCGCAACTCGTGGCCGCTGCGGGCCGCGTCGGCGAAGGAGGTGGCTCCGGCTGACCGGACCGCCGTGCCCACCACCGGGCGGGGCGGTCCGGTCAGCTAGCGGTGGTGTCCGGAAGGTCGTACCTGACCTCGGTCAGCTTCTCCGACAACTCCCAGAGCCGGCGGCCGGTCCCGGGGTCGGCGGCCGTGGGCGACAGCCGTACCCGGGTGGGGTTGCCGCGCAGCTCGCCCGGGCCGTCCGGGCCGATAAACTCCCCGCTCCGCGCGCCCGGTTCGGTGGCCGCGTAGAGCTGGGGCAGGGCGCCCCGGTCGGGGCTCTGGGCGAGCGGCCGGGCGAGGCGGCCGAAGAGCAGCTGGTAGAGGGCGGTCGGCCCGTCGGTCACGATGTTGGTGGCGGAGAAGCCGGGGTGGGCGAGCAGGCTGCGGACGGGGCTGCCGGCCCCGGAGAGCCGCAGGTGGAGCTGTCGGCCGAAGACCGCGTTGGCGAACTTGGACTGGTTGTAGAAGGCCATCGGCGCGTACCGGTGACGGCCATCGAGGTCGTCGAAGTGGATCCGGCCCCGCCGGTGGTTGATCGAGGTGACCGTGACCACCCGGGGGTCGCGCCCCTCGGCGAGCAGGTCGAGCAGCAGGCCGGTGAGTGCGAAGTGACCGAGGTGGTGGGCGGCGAACTGGAGCTCGTGGCCCTGGGCGCTCAAGGTGCGCGGCGGGGCCATCACGCCGGCGTTGTTGACCAGCACGTCCAGGCGGCCGTGGTCGGCCCGCAGGTCACGGGCGAAGGCGCGGACCGAGTCGAGGTCGGCGAGGTCGAGCGGGCGGACCTCCAGCCGGGCGTCCGGCTGTGCGGAGTGCAGCTCCGCGGCCGCGCGGTGGCCCTTCCGTTCGTCGCGGACCGCCAGGACGACCTGTGCTCCCCGGCGGGCCAGAGCGCGGGTGGTGGCGAGGCCGAGGCCGCTGTTGGCCCCGGTGACGACGAAGATCCGGCCGGTCTGGTCGGGGATGTGTTCGGCGCTCCAGCTCTGATGCTCTGTCATGCGGCACATGCTGCCGAGCCTGTCACTTGGTGTCAAGATGTCCCTGAGTGCCATGCGGGGCATCGCGGTACCATGCCGGGGTGACCACCCGCCCCGAACTGACCATGGCCGAGCGCAAGCGTCGGCTCGTCGCCGCCGAGCTGGCCGAAGCCGCCCTCCAACTACTGGCGCAGAAGGGGTTCGACGCCGTCACCATCGACGAGATCGCGGCCGCCGCCGGCGTCTCCAAACGGACGTTCTTCCGCTACTTCGCCTCCAAGGAGGACGTCGTCGTCCAGGTCCTGGCCGACCTGGGGCCCGGGATGTGCGCGGAGCTGTCGGCCCGGCCCGCCGGGGAGCGGCCCTCGGCCGCGCTGCGGCACGCCGTCTGGATCTCCCTCGCCGCCTGCGCCGACCGCTCCGGGCCGGCGGGCCGGGCGGACCACGACGACCGCGCCCTGCGGGTGGTGCAGCTGATCCTGCGCACCCCGGCCCTGCTGGCCCGCTTCCTGGAACGCCAGGCGCAGTGGCGCGAGGAGCTGGCGGCGGAGCTGGCGGACCGTCTCCGGCTCGACCCGGCCACCGCGATGTACCCGCCGCTCGCCGCCGGGATGGCGTTGGCCGCCTTCGACGCGGTGCTCAAGAGGTGGAGCGCCAGCGACGGCGCCGAGGACCCGGCGGCCCTGCTGGACCGGGCCTTCGCCGTCCTCGCCCCGGCACTGGACGCCGTGGACTCCGTGGACGCCCTGGGTGCCGCGGACACCGTGGATGCCGTGGGTCCCGTGGGCGCTCCCCGCGCATGAGGGCGTCCGCCCCGGCGGGGAGAGCCGGGGCGGACGCGGACGGGGACGTCGTCGAGGACGTGGCCGGGGGTGGGGACGTGGCCGAGGACGGGGCGTCGACGACGTGAGGGTCAGGCCAGGTCGGCGTCCGGGATCCAGGAGCCGTGGATCATGGCCGGCACCCGGCGCGGGAGGTGGACGGTGGCGACCGGCGGGAGGGAGAGGTCGGAGGCGTCCAGGACGAGCAGCCGGGAGGCGTCGGCGTTGAGGTCGCTGACGACGGTGAGCAGGTAGCCCGCGTCCTCGTCACCGGCACCCTCGGCCGGGACGAACACCGCCTCGCTCGGGAGCTGCCCGGTGCCGACCGGCAGCAACTGCCGTGCGCCCGTGCCGCGGTCGTACTTGACCAGGGAGTAGTTGCCGATGCCGCGGTCGTCGGGGAAGGACAGCGCGTACTGGTAGCGGTGCTCGCGCCCGAGGAACGCCTCGTTGATGGTCGGGAACTCGACGGTGAGGTCGTCGGTCTGCTCCTCCCGGACCGTGCCGGCCACCAGGTCGACGGTCCAGCGGCGGCCGAGGGAACCGGAGGTGGGCTCGGCACCGCGGTCCGGGGCGCCGACCCACCAGTTCCAGGAGCGCTGCCAGCCCTCCCGGCCCACCGACGGGCCCTCGACGACGATCCGGCCGGCCGCGTCCTCGTAGGCGTTGGCGAGGTGCATCGCGAAGCCCTGGCCGACCTCGAACCAACGGACCTTCGCCGCACCGCCGTTGCCGCGTGGCATGACGCCGATCCGGGAGACCTGGGCCTCGCTCCAGCGGTACGGGATGCCCGAGTGCTCGGACAGGTCGAGGGCAACCGAGCCCTCCAGGAAGACCACGTGGCGCTCGGTGATCGCGAAGTCGTGCTTGAGCGCCGCGCTCGCGCCCGGGACCTCCTGGCTGGTCAGCACCGTGCCGTCGGGGGATGAGACGTGGTGGACCAGGTAGGGCGGGAAGGGCGAGGAGGCGAAGAAGTGCAGCTCGCCGGTGACCGGGTCCTCCTTGGGGTGGGCGGTCATGGCGGAGGTGAGCCGCCCGTTCCAGTCGAAGGCGCCGACCGTCTCCAGTTCGGGCGTCAACTCGAACGGGAGCGCGGCCTCGCAGAGCGCGAGCAGCCGGCCGCCGTGCTCGATGACGTGGGTGCCCGCGGTGGAGGCGGTCAGGTCGGGGCCGTGCTCGGTCATGTACGGCGCGCCGTCCAGGGCGGGGGTGTGCACCCAGCGGTTGCGGTACCACTCGGCGCGCCCGTCGCGCAGCCGGATGCCGTGCACCATGCCGCTGCCCTTGAACCAGTGGGTGGGGGTGATACCGGGCTTGGGGTTGTGGCTGTTGCGGATCAGCCGGCCGGTCAGCTCGGGCGGCAGGGTGCCCTCGACGGTCAGGCCGGTGGCGGTGATCTCGTCGGCGACGGGGGTGTAGTGGCCGGTCAGGTAGGGCTTGGCGGCGGCGGTCATGGTGGACTCCTCGGGTTCTCGGCATCGCGGCACCGGAGACGGCGGCGGGCGTGGGGATCGGGCGGGGATCAAACGGGGCGGAGCGGGATCAGGCGGGGTGGGGCGGGGCCGGTGGGCCCGGGCCGGCGGCCGGGCCCGGCGGCTGTTCAGCAGCGCTCGGCCTCGGCCTTGAGCCGGTCGAGCCAGCCCTCCAGGGACGCCCGCAGCGCGGCCTCCAGCTCGGCCGGGTGCGCGTCGACCGGCGCGCCGGACCAGGACTCCTCGGTGTGGACGGTCACCGCACCGTCCGTCTCCGCGAAGGTCCAGACGTGGACTCCCTCGATGCCGTTGGCCGGGCCGCCCCAGACGATCCGCCGGCCGGGGACGAGCTCCAGCAGGGTGGAGGCGATGTCCAGGCCGTGGGTCTGCCAGTGGAACGCGGCGCCGGGGGCGAGCGGGCCGTCCAGGCGGGCCCGGTCGACGTCCGGGAGCCAGGTGGCCCAGGAGTCGATGTCGGTGTGCAGGGACCAGACGACGGCGAGCGGTGCGTGGATCGTGGTGGTCAGGCGGACGATGACGGGCGCGCTCTCGTCGATGGTGTGGACGGTCATGGCGGTCTCTCCCGGAGTGGGTCTGCGGAATGGAACGTGTGGAGTGGAACTGGCAGGACGGACGTGGTGGTGCGCGGGGGCCGGGCCAGGGGCCTGGGCTGTGGCCGTGCGGTTCAGTGCGGTTCAGTGCGGTTCAGTGCGGATCAGCGCGGTCCGGCGCGGATCAGTGCGCTTCGGTGCGGGGCCGGCGCGAGGGCGGCGGCGAGTGCGGCACCGGGCCGTAAAGCGCCGTTCGTACCGGTTTCCGTGCCGGGGGCGGCCCCGAGAGCTCCTATGTGTGGTTGACCACTCACTCTTGTGGCCAAAGGATGGGCGAGGCGGCGGCCCCGGGGGAGTGCGGGCCGCCGCCCCGCCGCGGCGGGGTGTGGCGTCGGGTGCGGGCTAGGGGCCCGCCGGTCGGTGGTCGGCGTCCGGCGCCCAGTGGTGGATGCTGCGGTGGAGCGGTGTCTCAGTAGTGCGTGATCCCGGCCGTCAGGGTGCGCGTCCAGGGGGCGTCGACCTCTTCGGCGCCCATCGACACCAGCAGGTGGCAGAGCATGCCGGTGGCGAAGAACTCCTGGATCTGCCGCTCGTCGCCCCCGGAGGCGCCCCGGGTGTACTCGACCAGCCGGGCGTAGCCCGCCCGGACGGCGTCCCGGATCGCCGGCTCGGAGACCGCCGCCGCCTGGGCGTGCAGCTGGACGAGCATCAGGTCGTTGTCGCTGATCAGCTTGGCGTACGCGTCCCCCATGGCGTGCAGGACGGCCTCCGGTGCGCTGCTCTCGGCCTGCGCCGCGCCCTCCTCCAGGCTGGCCCGGACCCGGGTGAAGCAGTGCTCGACGACGGCGACGAACAGTGCCTCCTTGTTGGGGAAGAGGCGGTAGACGTAGGCCTGGGAGATGCCGGCGGCCTTGCCGACCTCGGTGGTCGTGGTGCCGAAGTACCCCCGCGAGGCGAAGGCTCCGATCGCGGTGCGGAGCACCGTCTCACGGCGCTCCTCGGCCGTTGACAACTGGCGGGGGCGTTCGTTCTTCATGTGAGTACTCAATCACTCACACCCTGCCGAGTCAACCCTCCGTCAGTTCCGGCGGCGGTCCCGCAATCGCCCGGCGGATAGCTGGTCCAGACCATTGACGCTCGCCGACCCCGCTCCTAGCATGATCCGCACTGCGGCGGCCATACGGGGGCCCGCCGCCTCGCCGAGCGCGCAGCTCCCTCCCACCGACAGGGCATGCGGCCGAGCCACGTCCGAGCCCTGCCGTCTGTCGACCGCCGGCGCGTCATGAGGAGCACGATGAGCACGTCCGTCCATGCGGCACCCCACGGGCCCGGGCAGGTCTCCCCGGCGTCGGCCGTCCTGACCGTCGGACAGGAACGCCTCTGGTTCCTGGACCAGTTGGACCCGGGGGACGCCTCCTACACCATCCCGCTCGCCCTGCGGCTCACCGGCGAGCTGGACCCGGCCGCCCTGCGCGCCGCCCTCGACGGGGTGGTGGCCCGGCACGAGGCGCTGCGCACCCGGTTCCCGAACGAGGACGGCCGCCCGGCGCCCGTGGTCGACCCCCCGGCACCGCTCCCGCTGGAGGTGGTCGACCTGCGGGGCGAGCCCCACCGGCTCCCCGCTGCCCTCGCCGAGCGCACCAACCGCGGCTTCGACCTCGCCGCAGGCCCGCTGCTGCGCGCCGCCCTGTTCCGCACCGGCGCGCAGGAACACGTGCTCTGCCTGGCCGTGCACCACATCGCGGCCGACGGCTGGTCACTCGGCCTGCTGCGCACCGAACTCGCCGACCGCTACGCCGCGCACCGCGCCGGCCGGCCGCTCGACCTGCCGCCGCCGCCCTCCTACCTCGCCCACGCCGCCGCCGAACGCGCGTGGCTGGCCGGACCGGAGGCGCCCGCGGCGCTCGCCTACTGGTGCGACCGCCTCGCCGACGCCCCCGCCCTCGAACTGCCGCTGGAACGGCCCCGGCCCGCCCACCCGGGCAGCGCCGGCGCCTTCCACACCCGTACCCTCCGCGGCCTCGGCCCCGAACTCGACGCCTTCGCCCGCGCCCGCCGCATGACGCCGTTCATGGTGCTGGCCGCCGCCTACCAGGCCGTGCTGCAACGCTGCACGGGGCAGGACGACTTCTGCATCGGCGTGCCCACCGCCGCCCGCACCACGGTCGAGGCCGAGCAGACGGTCGGCTACTTCTCCAGCGCCCTGGTGCTGCGCGCGGACCTCGCCGGTGCACCGACCTTCGCCGACCTGCTGCGCCGCACCCGCAAGGACTGGCTCGGCGCGCTCGGCCACAGCCAGGTGCCGTTCGAGCAGCTCACCGAGGAGCTGCGGGTCGAGCGCGACCCCGGCCGCACGCCGGTCTTCCAGACCCTGCTGACCGTCCACACCCAGAGCGGCGGCGCGCTGGACGAGCACGCCTTCGCCGACCTGCGCTGCACCGAACTCGACGGCGGCTACACGGCGGCCAAGTTCGAACTCGCCCTGGACGTCCGGTGGGACGGCGACGACCTGCTGGCGATCTTCGGGTACCAGACCGAACTGCTCGACGAGGCCTGGATCACCCGGCTCGGCCGCTGGTTCGAGACCCTGCTGCGCGACGCCCTGGCGCGGCCGGACACGCCCGTGCACCGACTGGCCCTGCTGGACGCCGCGGAGCGCGCCGAGGCCGCCGCCACCGCCGGCCCCGCCCCGGCCCCCCACTCGGAGACGGTGCTCGCCGCGATCGACCGCGCCGCCGCCGAGGCCCCGGACGCGCCCGCCCTGGAGAGCCGCGGCGAGCAGCTCTCGCGCGCCCGACTGGCCCAGGAGTCGGCCGGGTTGGCCGCCCGGCTGGCCGCGGCCGGGGTGAGGCGCGGGGACGTCGTCGCGTTCTGCCTGCCGCGCGGGCCTCGTGCGGTGGTCACCATGCTGGCCGCCTGGCGGGCCGGCGCCGCCTACCTGCCGCTGGACCCGGAGTACCCGGCCGCGCGGCTTGCCTTCATGCTGGCCGACAGCGGGGCGAAGGTCCTGGTCACCGCCGACGGGCGGCCGGTCGACGGCCTCCCGGCGGAGGTCCCGGTGCTCGCCGCGGTCGTCTCCGGTACGGGTGAACCGCTGGCGTCGGCGGTCTCCGGTACGGGTGAACCGTTCGCCGCGGCCGCCTCCGTTACCGGTGACCCGTTCGCTGCGGTCGCCTCCGTCACCGGTGAACCGCTCGCCGTGGCCGCCTCCGCCGAGCGGGCGCCCCTGTCGGCGGGCCCCGCCGTCGGCGGGGACGACCCGGCCTACCTCGTCTACACCTCCGGCTCCACCGGCACCCCCAAGGGCGTCCTGGTGCCGCACCGCGCGCTGGCCGCCCGGGTCGCCTGGATGCGCGAGGGCTACGGGATCACCGCCGCCGACCGCGTGCTCCAGTTCGCCTCGCTCTCCTTCGACACCTGCGCCGAGGAGGTGTTCCCGGCGCTCGCCGCCGGCGCCACCCTCGTCGTCGCCGAGCCGGGCGCCGCCCTGCCCGAACAGCTCGCCGAGCCCTCCGCCGCCGGGCTCACCGTCCTCGACCTCCCTACCCCGTACTGGCACCAGCTGGTCGCCGACCTCGATGCCACGCCCTGGCCGGCCGGCCTGCGGCTGCTGATCCTCGGCGCCGACCAGGTGAGGCCGGAATCCGTCGCCGCCTGGCGGGCCCGGTTCGGCGACACCGTCCGGGTGGTCAACTCCTACGGGCCCACCGAGACCACCGTCATCGCCACCACCGCCGAGCTCGGCGCCGCCGACGCCACCGCCCGCCCGCCGATCGGCCGGCCGATCGGCGCCACCACCACGGCCGTCCTCGACCGGCACGGCAACCCCGTCCCGCCCGGCACCCCCGGTGAGCTGGTCATCGGCGGCGACGGCGTCACCCACGGCTACCTGGGCCGCCCCGGCGCCACCGCCCGCGTCTTCGTCCCCGACCCGGACGGTCCACCCGGCGCCCGCCGCTACCGGACCGGCGACCTCGTCCGCCGCCGCGCCGACGGCGCCCTGGAGTTCCTCGGCCGGCTCGACAGCCAGGTCAAGGTCCGCGGCTTCCGCATCGAGCCCGGCGAGACCGAGAGCGCCCTGCTCGCCCTGCCCGGCGTCGGCCAGGCCGTGGTGACCGTCCGCGGCGACGCCCTGGTCGGCTACGTGGTGCCCGCCGCCGGGGGCGCCGCCCCCGTGCCGGACGCGCTGCGCACCGGGCTCGCCGCCACCCTTCCGCCCCACCTGGTGCCGAACGCCCTGCTCGTCCTGGACGCGCTGCCGCTCACCCCGAACGGCAAGCTCGACCGCCGCGCCCTGCCCGCCCCCGAGAGCCGGCCCGAACTGCGCGCCGCCTACCTCGCCCCGCGCACCGAGGCCGAGGAGCTGGTCGCCGAGGTGTGGCAGGAGGTGCTCGGCGTGGAGCAGGTCGGCGCCCTCGACGACTTCTTCGACCTCGGCGGCCATTCCCTGCTGGCCACCCGCGTCGTCGCCCGCATCCGCTCGACCGTCGACCTGGCCGTGCCGCTGCGCACCCTGTTCACCCACCGGACCGTGGCCGCCTTCGCCGACGCCGTCGAAGCCGCCCTGGTCGCCGAACTCGCCGAGCTGTCCGAGGACGCCGCAGAGGAACTGCTCGCCGCGCAGGACTCCCCGGAAGGGACCACCCCGTCATGAGCACCGACACACCAGTGAGTGCCGACAAACCAGCGAGCCCGGACACACCAGTGGACCCGGGCACGCCAGTGAGCACGGGCACGCCAGTGGGGGCGGGCACCCCCGTCGCGGGAGCGGACGCGCCGGCCCCGGCGAAGCTCTCCGCCGCGAAGCGGGAGCTGCTCAGCCGCCGCCTCAAAGCGCGCACCGCGCCGCGCCAGGCCGTCCCGCGGCGGGCCGCCGACGCCACCGTGCCACTCTCCTTCGCCCAGGAACGCCTCTGGTTCATGGAGCAGTTCGCGCCCGGCACCTCCGCCTACAACATCCCGGTCACCCGCCGGCTGCGCGGCCCGCTGGACACCGGCGCGCTGCGCCGCGCGCTGGACGCCTCGGTCGCCCGCCACGAGACGCTGCGCTCGCGCTACCCGGCCACCGAGGACGGCCGCCCGGTGCTGGAGATCGCCGAGCCCGCGCCGTTCGACCTGGTCACCGCCGAGGCGGCGGACGAGGACGAGGCCGGCCGGCTGGTCGACGCCGCGGCCGCCGTGCCGTTCGACCTGGAGACCGGGCCGCTCCTGCGTGCCCTGCTCGTCCGGATCGCCGAGGACGACCACCTCCTGCTGCTGGTGGTCCACCACAGCGTGAGCGACGGATGGTCCAGCGAGGTGCTGGGCGGCGAGGTACTCCGCGGTTACGCCGCCTACGCGGCCGGCAGACCCGACCCGCTGCCGGAACTCACCGTCCAGTACGGGGACTTCGCGATCTGGCAGCGGGAGCGCCTGAGCGGGGAGCGGCTCGCCGCCGAGGTCGCCCACTGGGCCGCTGAGCTGGCCGGCGTCGAGCCGCTCGAACTGGCCTTCTCCCGCCCCCGCCCGCCCCGCCAGACCTTCGACGGCGCCGGCCACGGCTTCCGCGTCGACCGGGCCCTGCTGGACGAGCTCACCGCCCTCGGCAGGCGCCACGACGCCACCGTCTACATGGTGCTGCTGGCCGCCTTCCAGGCCCTGCTGGCCCGCTACAGCGGCCAGACCGACTTCGCCGTCGGCTCGCCCATCGCCGGCCGCCCCGAGCCCGAACTCGAACCGCTCGTCGGCATGTTCGTCAACGTGCTGGCGCTGCCCGCCCGGCTCGGCGGCGACCCGTCCTTCAGCGAGCTGCTGCGGCGCACCCGGGAGACCTGCCTGGAGGCCTACGCCCACCAGGAGCTGCCCTTCGCCCAGCTGGTCACCGAGCTGAAGGTGCCCCGCGACGTCAGCCGTCCGCCGGTGTTCCAGGCCGTCCTGGCCGTGCAGAACTACGCCACCACCCGCGACGGGATCGGCGAACTGCCGCTGGACGTCGAGCCGTTCGGCGTCCGCGCCAGCGGCACCCGGTTCGACCTGGAGCTGTTCCTCCAGGAGCGGCCCGACGGCCTGGCCGGCGCCTTCAACTACAACACCGACCTCTTCACCGAGGACGACATCGCCCGGTTCGGCGGCCACCTCGGCCGGCTGCTGGCCGCCGTCGCCGCCCGGCCGGACGCGCCGGTCTCCACCCTCGACGAGCTGGCCGATGACGAACGCGCCTTCGAGCTGGAGGAGTTCAACCGGACGATGGTCGACCGCCCGGACACCACGCTGACCGCGATGATCGCCGAGCAGATCGCCCGCACCCCGGAAGCGGTCGCCGTCGCCTACGAGGACCGGCCCGCACTGACGTACCGTCAACTCGACGCGGCAGCAGACCGGATCGCCGCCCGCCTGGCCGCCGAGGGGATCGGCCCGGGGAGCCTGGTCGCGGTCAGTGCCGAACGCTCGCCCGAACTCGTCGCCGGCCTGCTCGGCGTGCTGCGCACCGGCGCCGGCTACACCCCGCTGGAGCCCGAGTACCCTGCCGAACGCCTGGCCTTCCTGCTCGCGGACAGCGCCGCGCCCGTCCTGCTCACCCAGCGCGGACTCCCCACGCCCAAGGGCTGCACGGCCCGCGTGCTGCTGCTCGACGACCCCGCCGAGTGGCCCAGGGCGAAGAGCCGCCCGGCCGGTCCGGCGCCCGACGACACCGCCTACCTGATCTACACCTCCGGCTCCACCGGCCGCCCCAAGGGCGTGCCCAACACCCACCGCGGCATCGCCAACCGGCTCCGCTGGATGCAGGACGCCTACCGGATCGGCCCCGGCGACGCCGTCCTGCAGAAGACCCCGGCCGGATTCGACGTGTCCGTCTGGGAGTTCTTCTGGCCGCTGGCCACCGGCGCCCGGATCGTCCTCGCCAAGCCCGGCGGCCAGAAGGACGCCGGCTACCTGCGCGACCTGATCACCCGTGCCGGCGTCACCGTCGCCCACTTCGTGCCCGCCATGCTCACCGTGTTCCTCGCCGAGGACGAGGTGGGGAAGTGCACCGCGCTGCGCCGCGTGGTCTGCAGCGGCGAGGCCCTCCCGCCGGACACCGCACGGGAGTTCACCGCCCGGCTGCCGGACTGCGCGCTCGCCAACCTGTACGGGCCGACCGAGGCCGCCGTCGACGTCTCCTCCTGGGAGTGCGAAGGCCCGCTGGAGACCGTCCCGATCGGCCTGCCGATCGACAACACCCGCCTCTACGTGCTCGACGGGGCGCTGCGGCCCGTCCCGCCCGGCGCCCCCGGCGAACTCCACATCGGCGGCACCGCCGTGGCCCTCGGCTACCACCGCCGCCCGGGTCTCACCGCCGCCCGCTTCGTCCCCGACCCCTACGGCCCGCCCGGCTCCCGGCTCTACCGCACCGGCGACCTCGCCCGCCGCCGCCCCGACGGCACCCTCGAACACCTCGGCCGGATCGACCAGCAGGTGAAGATCCGCGGCCTGCGGATCGAGCCCGGCGAGACCGAGGCCCTGCTCCGCGCCCAGCCCGGCATCGCCGACGCCGCCGTGATCGTCCGCGAGGACAACCCCGGCGACAAGCGCCTGGTCGGCTACGTCGTCCTGGAGCCGGGGGCCGAGGAGCCCGACCCGGCCGCCCTGCGCTCGACGCTCAAGCTCTCGCTGCCCGACCACCAGGTGCCCACCGCCTTCCCCGTGCTGGCGGCCCTGCCGCTCACCCCCAACGGCAAGCTGGACCGCCGTGCCCTGCCCGCCCCGAAGCGCCGGGCCGGGGGAGGGGTGCAGAAGCCCGTGACCGGGGCCGAGCGGGTGCTCGCCGCGATCTGGGCCGAGGTGCTGGGCCTGCCCGAGGTCGGCACGGACGAGGACTTCTTCGACCTCGGCGGCCACTCGCTGCTCGCCACCCAGGTGGTCGCCAAGGCCCGCAAGCGGCTCACCGAGGCCGGGGCCCGCCCGATCTCCGTGATGGACCTCTTCACCTGCCGGACGGTGCGTGACCTCGCCGCCCTGGCGGACCTCTCCGAGCAGGACCGCGGCCCGCGCAGGCTGCTGCACCGGCTAACCCGGCCGGTGCCCGCCGACCGCCGCCGGCTCACCCTGGTCTGCGTCCCGTACGGCGGCGGCAGCGCGGTGGTCTACCAGCCGGTCGCCGACCTGCTGCCGGCCGGCACCGAGCTGTGGGCGGTGGCCATCCCCGGCCACGACGTCGGCGTCACCGAGGAGCACCTGCCCTTCGACGAACTGGCCGAGCAGCTGGCCCAGGAGGTCCGTGAGCGGGTCGAGGGCCCGGTGGTGGTCTACGGCCACTGCGGGGTCGGCACGGCGCTCGCCGTCGCCACCGCCCGGCTGCTGGAGGCCTCCGGGCGCGAGCTCGAAGCCGTCTACGCCGGCGCGCAGTTCCCCTTCGCCAAGCCGCGGAGCAGGGTGCTCACCACGCTGAGCCGACTGGCCTCGCTGGAGCCGCTGCTCGGCGACCGGGTCTACGTCAACTGGCTCACCGGCATGGGCGTCGACACCTCCGAACTCGACCAGGACCAGGTCCGGTTCATCGTCGGCAACATGCGCCGCGACTCCCAGGCCGCCGAGGAGTACTTCACCCGGGCCATCGCCGAGGTGGACGCGGGCGCGCCGCGGCTGAGGGCACCGATGATCTCGCTGGTCGGCGACCGCGACCCGGCCGCCGACTTCTACCAGGAGCGCTACCGCGAGTGGCTGCTGCTCGCCGAGCGGTCGGCCGTCGCGGTGCTCGACCAGGGCGGGCACTTCTTCGTCAAGTACCGCGCCGACGAGGTGGCCGAGGCGGTCACCACCGTGCACCGGGCCGTCCTGGACGGCACGACGGACCGGCTGCCCACGCCGGGCCCGGACTCCTCCTGGTGGTTCCACGGCGAGACCGGACCGCCGGCCCCCGCCGCGGACGGCCCGGAGCCTGCGCCGACGACCGCGGCCGACGACGGCCCGCAGCCCAGCATGCGCCGCTTCCTGGCCGTCGCCGCCGGCCAGCTGGTCTCGATCACCGGCTCGGCGCTCACCGAGTTCGCCCTGCCGGTCTGGATCCTGCTGGAGACCGGCTCGATGGCCCGGTACGCGCTCTACGCGGTGATCGCCATGCTGCCCGGCATCCTCGTCGGCCCGCTGGCCGGCGCGCTGGTGGACCGGCTGGACCGCCGGAAGGTGATGCTGGCCGGCGACGTCGCGGCGGGCGCCACCCAGGCCGGGATGCTGGCCCTGCTGGTCGCCGGGCAGCTGCACTCCTGGGAGGTCTACGTGCTGCTCGGCGTGCTCTCGGTGGCGCTCACCTTCCAACGGCTCGCCTACGCCTCCGCGGTGCCCCAGATGGTGCCCAAGCAGTACCTCGGCCACGCCAACGGCATCGTCCAACTCGCCTTCGGTGCGGCACAGTTCGTCGTCCCGCTGGTGGCGGTCGCGCTGATGGCGGCGATCGGCCTGCGCGGCATCCTGGTCATCGACGTGGTGAGCTACGCGCTGGCGGTCGGCGTGCTGCTCGTGGTGAGGTTCCCGAGGACGCTGCCCTGGACCAGGCGCGAGTCGCTCACCGAGGAGATCCGGCACGGCTTCGGCTACTCCTGGCGCAACCGGGGCTTCCGTTCGATGCTGCTCTGGTTCGCCGGCCTGAACGTCTTCCTGGCGCCTCTGTTCCTGCTGGTCACCCCGATGGTGCTGGCCTTCTCCGACCTCGACGGCGCCGCCCGGGTGGCCGTCGCGGGCGGGGCGGGGGCGCTGCTCGGCGGGATCGCGATGGGCTTCTGGGGCGGGCCGCGCCGGCACCGGCTGCGGGGCATGCTCGGGCTCGCCGCGCTGCTCTCGCTGGCCTGCGCCTTCACCGGCCTGCACGCCGGGCTCTGGGTGATCGCCGCCGGGGCGTTCGGGATGTCCTTCGCGCTGACGCTGGTCAACGGCGTCTACTCGACGATCGTCCAGGTCAAGGTGCCGCAGCGGTTCCACGGCCGGGTGTTCGCGCTCAACACGCTCGTCGCGTGGTCCACCCTGCCGCTCGGGCACGGCGTGATCGCCCCGCTCGGCTCGGCGGTGTTCGGCCCGCTGATGGACGACGGCGGTGCGCTCGCCGGGGTCTTCGGCCCGCTGATCGGCACCGGGCCGGGGCGCGGCATCGCGTTGATGTACCTGCTGTTCGGCCTGGTGATGCTGGTCCTGGTGGCGGTCGGCCTGCGCCTGCCCGCCCTGGCCCGGTTCGACCGGGACGTGCCCGACGCGGAGCCGGACGACCTGGTCGGCCTGCGGGAGCGCGCCCGCCTGGCGGCCGCCCGCAGGGCCGCGCAGGCCGACCGTTCCGAGGCGCTCTCCGGCTGATCCGCCGGACGCCCGGACGCCCGGACGCCCGGATGCCGGGCGTCAGGTCCGGTCTTCTGCGTCCAACGTCCGCCCCCCGACCCCGCCCCCGACCCCGCCCCTGACCCCGCCTCCCGACGCCCGGCGGCCGCCCCCGGCCGCCGGGCCCCCACCCCCTCCGGCAAGGAGTACCCCGTGAGCACCGAAGCCCAGTACCAGGTCGTCGTCAACGACGAGGAGCAGCACGCACTCTGGCCGGCCGGCGCCCCGGTGCCGGCCGGCTGGCGGGCCGAGGGCTTCAGCGGCGGCGAGGAGGAGTGCACCGCCCACGTCGACCAGGTGTGGCCGGACATCCGCCCGCTCAGCCTGCGCCGCCGCCTGAGCTGCTGACCGCCGGCGCCCGGGCACCCGCTCGCCGGTGCCCGGGCGTCCGGCCGTTCCCGGTGTCCGGCCGGACCGGGCGCCGCGCTCCCGCGCGGTTCACCGCGGCCGCCGCGGGCGGCCGGTTGCGGCAAACGCCCGGTTCGAACCCATTGATCACCTGATGATCACTCAATCGCCGACGGGCCGACCCCCGGTGTACCGCGCCGTCCACTCGAATTCCTTCGCACACAGTCCAGCACCGGGCTGCCCGGCCCCGGGTGGTCCGGCATCGGGAAGGCAGTGGAACCATGGCCCGTACAGACGGCCGGCCCCCGGTCGACCAGCAGCTCCGGGAAGCCGCGGCACGCCTCGGGCGCCGCCGCTTCCTCACCGCCACCTCGGCCGCCGCCGCGCTGGCCTTCACCACCAACCTGCCCTCCGCGCACGCGGCCGACGCCGAACTGGCGCCCCGCTCGCTGAAGGAGAACCCGTTCACCCTCGGCGTCGCCTCCGGCGACCCGCTCCCGGACGCGGTGGTGCTCTGGACCAGGCTTGCCCCCCGCCCGCTGGAGCCGGGCGGCGGGCTGCCGCCGGCCGGCGCGGTGCGGGTCGAGTGGGAGGTGGCCCGGGACGAGCGGTTCCGCCGGACGGTCCGCCGCGGCACGGCCCGTGCGTACGCCGAGTTCGACTACAGCGTGCACGTGGAGGCCGACGGCCTCGACGCCGACCGCGTCCACTGGTACCGGTTCCGCGTCGGTGACTGGACCAGCCCGGTCGGCCGCACCCGCACCACGCCCGCCGACGGCCGCCGGACCGAGCAGGTCCGCCTCGGGCTGGTCTCCTGCCAGGCCTACGAGGACGGTTACTTCACCGCCTACCGCCACCTCGCCGGCGAGGACCTCGACGCCGTCTTCCACGTCGGCGACTACATCTACGAGTACGCCGTCGACGCCGCCGGCGGCGACCGCAGGTACACCGACCGCACGCTGCCCGCGCTCTACAACCACGAGACGGCCACGCTGGAGGACTACCGGCTGCGGTACTCCCTCTACAAGTCCGACCCCGACCTCCAGGCCGCGCACGCGGCCTTCCCCTGGTACGTCACCTGGGACGACCACGAGGTCGAGAACAACTACGCGGCCGGCATCCCCGAGAAGGGCCAGTCGCCCGAGGCGTTCGTCGCCCGCCGCGCCGCCGCCTACCGCGCGTACTGGGAGAACATGCCGCTGCGGATGCCGAAGCCCGAGGGCACCGACCTCAGGCTCTACCGCCGGTTCCAGTACGGCCGGCTGGCGCAGTTCGACATCCTGGACACCCGGCAGTACCGCTCCGACCAGGCCAACGGCGACGGCTGGCAGTACCCCACGCCGGAGTCCGAGGACCCGTCGCGCACGCTGACCGGCGCCACCCAGGAGCGCTGGCTGCTGGACGGCCTGCGCAGGTCCAGGGCGGTCTGGAACGTGCTGCCGCAGCAGGTCGTCTTCAGCCGACGGAAGAACACCACCGCCGAGCGGTCCAAGCTCTCGATGGACGCCTGGGACGGCTACCCGGCCGCCCGCGAGCGGATCCTGGCCGGGATCGAGCGGCTCGGCGTGGAGAACCTGGTGATCCTCACCGGGGACGTCCACGTGGCCTACGCGCTGGACGTCAAGCGGGACTTCGACGACCCGGCGTCCCGGACGGTGGGCGTCGAGTTCGTCGGCACCTCGATCAGCAGCGACGGCGACGGCGCCGCGAAGCCCGCCAACTGGTCGACGCTGACGGCGGCCAACCCGCACATGAAGTTCTACAACGGACTGCGCGGCTACACGACGGTCACCCTCACCCCGGAGCACGCCCGCGCCGACTTCCGGACGGTGTCCCACATCACCACCCCGGGCGGGACGTTGGCCACCGCCGCGTCCTTCGTGACCGAGGCCGGGAACCCGGGACTCCGGGAGGTCTGACGGCCCGTAAACTACACCGGTGTCGATTCGGCCGTCCCTCCGGCGTGCGGGGCGGCCATCCGGGTGACATAGTGTCCGCTGACCGGCGAGACGCCGTGTCAGTTCGCGGTACGGGCGGGGCCGGACGGGGTGAACCGGCGGCGGAGCCCTGCCGCCATACCCATCGAACGAAAGGGACGGGAACCCGTGCGGTCCGAGAACGCTCCGGCCACCTCGACACCTGTGGCCGCCAGTCAGTCACTGACGCTGGCAGGCATGCTCTTCGCGGTCTCGATGACCTTCATCGACCAGACCATCGTCTCCATCGCGGCGCCCGACATCATCCACGAGCTCGGCCTCTCCTCGGTCGGCATGCAGTGGGTGGTCAACTCGTACCTGCTGGCGCTGGCGGCGTTCTTCGCCCTCGGCGGGCGGCTGGCGGACGTGCTCGGCCACAAGCGGATGGCGCTGGTCGGCACACTGACCTTCGTGGCCGCCTCGGCCCTGTGCGGCGCGGTGCCCACCGGCGGCGCGGCGCAGACCTGGCTGATCGTCTTCCGCGCGCTCCAGGGCGTCGGCGCGGCGCTGATGTTCCCGGCCGCGCTCGCCGTGGTGGTGGAGGTCTTCCCGGTGCAGCGGCGCGGCCGCGCGCTGGCGCTCTTCTTCGGCGTGGCCGGCGGTCTCACCGCGGTCGGCCCGATCCTCGGCGGCTGGCTGACCAGCTGGACCTGGCGGGCGATCTTCTGGGTCAACGTGCCGATGGCCGTCATCGCGATCGTCCTGACGCTGATGGCGAAGATCCGCAACACCCCGCGCCGTGAGCCGATCGACTGGGTGGGCGCCGCGCTGGTGGCGGTCGGCATGGCCCTGAGCGTGCTCGGCCTCCAGCAGGCCGCGACCTGGGGCTGGGACAGCCCGGCCACCTGGCTCTGCATCGCCGGCGGCCTCGCCGTGATGGTCCTGTTCGTCCTGTTCGAGCTGCGCAGCCAGGACCCGCTGATCAAGCTCCGGGTCTTCGCCGACCGCGCCTTCGCGGCCGACAACGCGGTGCTGTTCTTCGCGATGATCGCGTTCGTCCCGGTGTTCTTCTTCGCCTCGGTCTACTCGCAGGTGGCGCTCAACCAGTCGGCCAACGACGCGGGCCTCTACCTGCTGGTGTTCTTCGCCGGTTTCGCCCCCGGCTCGCAGCTCGGCGGCCGGCTGCTCGACCGCGTCGGCGCCCGGCCGCCGATGATGGTGGGCACCGCGGTCGGCGCCGTGGGATTCGCGCTCTGGGCCGGCAAGATCACCGAGCTGTCGCTGGGCGCCCAGTGGCCGTACATCATGCTGGCCGGCCTCGGCATCGGCCTGCTGCTCACGCCCGCGTCGACGGACGCCGTCAACCGCGCGATCGGCGCCTCGTACGGCGAGGTCACCGGCATCACGCAGACCGTGCGCAACTACTCGGCCAGCCTCGGCATGGCCGTGCTGGGCACCGTCCTGCTGCACAGCACCACCGCGAACATCCAGGACACCCTGCTGGCACACGGCGTCCCGGCCGAGGTCGCGCACGGCACCGCGGAGGAGATCACCAAGAGCATCACCGGCCACGGCGAGGGCGGCGGCCAGGGCGGCGCGTCCGGCGCCTCCGCCGAGATGATCGACGCCGTCCGCCACGCCTTCGCCGAGGCCAACGGCCCGGTGCTGTACGGCATGGCGGCCGCGCTCGGCGTCGCGTTCCTGTGCGCGCTGCTCCACCCCGGCACGCGGGTCACCGCGGAGTCGGCCCCGGCCGCCGGCCAGGAGGAGCAGGTGGCCAAGACCGGCGCCTGAGCCGCACGGCGAACACGCCGGGCCCCCACGGCGCCGGCAGAGTGACCAGGGCGGCCGGTCTCCCCGAGACCGGCCGCCCTCGCGTGTCCGCGGGCACCGCGTCCGGTTCGAAGCCGGAACTCAGGTCTGCATGCACTCGTCGTACTGCTGGTTGCACTCGTCGTGGCACCGCTGCCACTGGAAGAAGTCGCCCATGTCGAGCTGGGGCTGGCAGTCCTGATCGCAGGAGTCGAGGCGCTGGCTGCACCTGATCCGCTGTTGCCGCTCCTCCTCGGTGAACATGGGGACGATCCGTTCTCCGGTGGCGCCGCCGTGCGGGCCCGCCGCCGGCCGGGTCGTCGCGTACCGGGTCGTCGCGTACCGGCCGGGGCCCGGCCGGACGGACGCCTCGGCGTGGAATCCGGGGATGGCCATGATGATGCTCCCGTCACGTGGTCCGGACGGAGACCTCCGGCCGCCGGTCGGCCGGCGCTCCCTCGCGGGCCTCCCCCGGGGGGCACCGGGCGAGCGGCCCGCTGCGTCCAGGCTACGCCGTCGGGCCGTGCCGCCCCCGGGGTCGGCCCCGCTCCCGCCGAGGTGCACGTCGGGCCGGGCAGGAGCAGCCTGGAAGTAGTGGATGACCGCGGGCGACCGAAGCCAGGGTCTCCCCGGTTCCCCCCACGCGAGTGAACGGAAACCTCGCGTCGAACGGCCCGGCATGTTTCACGACCCGACATTTCACGACCTGACATTTCACGACCAGACACGTGCACGACCCGACATGTCTTCACGCCCCCGTTCCCGCGGCACCCGGGCGGGCCGCCGCCCGCTGCCGCAGCGCTGCGCACGGGCGGTGACGGTGAGGGAGATGACCGATGACCGACGGTGAGTGGCGGGACGCCCCCGCCCCCGGCGGCGGGGCCCGCCGTCCGCGCAGGGTGCGCGTCCCCGGGTTCGTCACCGACGAGGAGATCGGCCTCGGGGACGCGGTCAGGCGTGTGACGAGCACGATGGGCGTCAGGAGGCCCTGCGGTGGTTGTGAGCGGCGCGCGGCCGCACTCAACCGCCGGGTGGTCCTGTCGCGGGGCCGCGCTCACCAACCGTGAGCGTGGTGACGGACCGTGACGCGGACTCCGCGACGGTCCGGACGCCGTGACGTGAGGCAGGACGCGTGACCCGAGGCATGACGTGAGGAGTCACCGATGGAGCAGGAGTACCAGGAACACCCGGACCTGGTGGAGGACCGGCCGGCGGACGGCCCCGACCGCCTCGGGCCGGTGCTCGCACCGCCGGACCATGCCACCGTGACCGCCGCCGCGATGCCGGACTACGGCTGCGGCCACGGGTGCGGGAGCGGGGACACGACCGCGGAGGCGGCCGGGGACGACTCGGGGCGGGGCGGCCGCGGTCACGGCGGCGGCTACGTCTACGTGCTCGGCCAGGTCGACTACCGGTTCCCGAGTCTGGCGGTCGAGAAGGAGGTCGCCCAGGCCGTGTACCGCTCCGACAGCGCCGAGCTGACCGACCGGCAGGCCGTGCACGCGGTCGTGTCACACCCCGACAACCGCTACCTCGCACGCCAGTTGTGCTACGTCCTGAGCGTGCAGGGGATCGAGACCTACCTCCTGCGACCGCGGGACCCGGTGGAGTTCGACCGCCTGGTCGCGGCCGTCCGGCCGGAACCCAAGGGCTCCGACCTCGACGTCGTCATCGGCCACCGGGGGCCGCTCGCCCCGCCCGACCTCTGCAACGGCCTGACGCTCCCGGTCGTCTCCTTCGACCAGATCTACTCCTTCGACACCGAGGAGCTGGTGGCGGCGATAGACCGGCCCGCGGGCATGGCCGACGACCTGTTCGCGACGTCCTCCAGGGAGTTGCTGCACCGGGTGATGCAGCTGGGGGACAACGCGGGCGACACCGACGAGCACCGCGCGCTGAACTACCTCGCGGTCCGCTACCCGCGCATCTACGAGAAGACCGTGGAGGCCTTCGCCGCCGACTCCTCGCTGACCGCGGTGAGCTTCCGCGACTCCCGGCTGAGCGGCGCCCGCAGGATCATCGACGTCCTGTTCTGCTACACCGACCGCCGGACGGACGTCACCGAGAAGTTCTTCGTCCGGGTGGACGTCACGGAGGAGTTCCCCTTCCTGGTGAACAAGCTGTGTCCGTACTACGACCGTTGACCCGCGCCGGCCGGGCGCGGGAGAAGGAGGTGCGGGAGATGACGATCCCGGGATTCACCGCCGAGTCGGCGCTCCACCGCACGGGCGGGCACTACCGGGTGTTGAGCCACGGCTCCGCACGGGGCCCGCAGGTGATCGAGGGGCAGGGCGAGTTCCTGACCCCGCTCTGCGAGCTGGAGTGCCGCGGGGTCTGCTTCGACGCGTGCGCGGGCAACCCCGGCGGCCCCCGCTGCAAGCGGTGCCGGAAGTGGTGTCTGGACGACTGCGACTCCGGCCCCATCGGCTGACCGCACAGGGCACGACCCCGGCACGGGACCGGACCGGGTCGGACCGGACCGCGGCCGGACGGGCCCGCATGGGCGGGGGACGCACACGGGACGAACGCCGCGTCTTCGTCCGGGTGGACGTCACGGAGGAGTTCCCCTTCCCGGTGAACAAGCCGCGTCCCTACTACGACCGTTGACCCGCGCCGGCCGGGCGCGGGAGAAGGAGGTGTCGGAGATGACGATCCCGGGATTCACCGCCGAGTCGGTGCTCCACCGCACGGGCGGGCACTACCGGGTGTCGCACCACGGCTCCGCACGGGGCCCGCTGGTGATCGTGGGGCAGTGGTCGTTCTGCGCGCAGGAGTGCAGGGCCGAATGCCTGGTCCCGTGCCGGAACCACCCCGGTGGTCGGGAGTGCCGGCAGTGTCGGAAGGACTGTCTGGACACCTGCGACACCAGCCGCTTCCGGTGATCCGGTACCCGACCGGACCCGGCCGAGGGCCGAGGACCGAGGCAGGCCGGCGGGACCACGCACGCGGGACGACCTGATGACGACACCGTTCGAACAGGCCGGGCTCACACGGCTGATGGCACGTGGCGCCGGCCGGCCGGAGGTCGTCGTCGCGGTGATCGACGGCCTGGTGGCCCTGGACCACCCGGGCCTCGCCGGGCGGCGGCTGCGCATCCTGACGGATGGCGGACACGGCGGAGATGGCGGACACGGCGGACACGGCGGCGCGTGCAGCCGCGCGGGCGGCGGCGGCCCGGCCTGTCTCCACGGCACCTTCGTCGCCGGCCTGCTCGGCGCCGGGCGCGGGTGGGAGCCGCCCGGCATCTGCCCGGGCTGCACGCTCCTGCTGCGCCCCGTCTTCGCGGCCGACCGCCCCGCCGGCCGCGCCGCCCCCGCCACGCGGCTGGAGGACCTCGCGGCCGCCGTCGTGGAGACGGTCGACGCGGGCGCCCGCGTGCTGAACCTGAGCGTCGGCCCGGACCGGCCCGTCGGCACGGCGCACCGCGAGCTGGAGTGGGCGCTGGACCACGCCGCCAACCGCGGCGTGATCACGGTGGTGGCCGCCGGGAACCAGGGCGCGGTCGGCACCTCCGTCCTCACCCGGCACCCCTGGACGATCCCGGTGATCGCCTACGACCGGCGGGGGCGGCCGATGGACCTCTCCAACCTGGGGGGATCGATCGGGGGGCGCGGCATCGGCGCACCCGGCGAGGCCGTCACGGGTCTCGGCCCCGGGGACCGTCCGTTCGCGCTCACCGGTACCAGCGCCGCCGTCCCGTTCGTGGTGGGCACGGTCGCCCTGTTGCTGTCCGAGTTCCCCGCGGCGTCGCCGGCCGAGGTGCGGGCGGCCGTCCTGCGCACCGGTTCCGGGCGGCGCCGGACGGTGGTGCCGCCCCTGCTGGACGCCTGGGCGGCGTACACCGAGCTGCTGCGTGCCCCGGACCGCCGGGGCGGCAGCGGTCCGTTCACGGACCGGAGGGCCGGCGGGTCACCTCCCGCGCGGCGGCCGGTCCCCGATGAACTGGAGTTCCGCTGATGATCACAGTCTTCCGTATCGACGCCCCCGGGACCGGGATCGAGCTCAAGGGGGACGGGAACCCCACCCCCGAGCAGATCGAGGAGGAGAAGGAGGCCCGGCAGGCCTTCCTGGACGCCGTGTCGCCCCACTTCAAGGCCCTGCCGGAGCGGCCGCTCCACGCCTTCGGCAACGTGTCGAAGGTGGAGCTGTTCGGCGAGGACGTGGTGACCCGGATGAACCACTACCTGCTGGTGGTGACCGTCGACATCGGCGATCCGCGGATCGAGTTCGAGTCGTTCGTGCCGGGCGGCACGACGGTCTCCACGGTGGAGGGCGACCTGAGCCCGATCTCCCAGTGGCCGGACGGCGATCGGAGGTGATCCGCCGCCCGGCCGGCTGCCCAGGTAGCCCGGTAGCCCGGTAGCCCGGTAGCCCGGTGCCCCGGTCACGGCGGACCGGGGCACCGGGGCAGCGGGGCAAGGCGTCCGTCAGGTGCTGTAGACGCCGACCTCGTGGAGCGAGTAGCCCCACTGGGTGCCTCGTTGCAGCCCGTGGACGCGGACGTACCGGGCGGGGACGCCGGCGAACCGCGCGGTCTCCAGTCCGCCGCCGCCGGTGGTGGTGGACCAGACGGACTGCCAGTCGGTGCCGTCGGTGGAGACCTCGATGCGGTACCCCCTGCCGTAGGCGCGCTCCCAGTCCAGGGTGACGCGCCCGACCAGGGTGGTGGACCCGAGGTCGAGCCGGAGCCACTGGTCGTCGCTCCAGTCGCTGGCCCAGCGGCTCCCGAGGTCGCCGTCCACGGCCCGCCCGGGGGCGTAGCTGACGAACGGGTTCCACTCCGTCGAGGAGGCCGCGGCGGGCGACCCCGCGGCCAGGTTCACGCCCGCCCGGTGGTGCTCGGACGCCCCCCAGGTGGTGAGGTAGGACTCGGCGCCCCGGAAGAGGTCGTCCACCACGCCCTGGCCGCCGACCTGCCGGATGTCCTCGATCCAGTCCGGGACGAGGCCGTAGTGCGCGGCACCGTCGGTGTTGATGTCCCAGGTGCGGGAGCCGGCGGTCTGCTTGTCGATGACCGAGCCGCCGTCCACGCTGCGGAACGGGTAGCGCACCGGGTTGGCGGTGTCCGCGCCGCGCGGGCCGGGCCAGCCGCCGACGCCGTTCATGTCGGTGCCGTAGCCGTAGCCCACCTGGTACTTGTCGCGCAGCGCGTCGGTGCGCTTCGCCTCGTTGCTGAACGCCTCGGCGCCGTTCATGTACTGGGCGACGAAGCCGCCGAGCTTGTAGACCCGCTCGGTCCAGTCGAGGTCCATCCAGCTGTGCGAGGAGATGACGCCCGGGTACGACTCGGATTCGAGGATGTCGAAGGAGCGGTCGGCCGCCTTCACGCTCATGTGGTCGACCTCCAGCATCATCTTGCGTTTCATCAGGCCGCGCACGGCGTACTCGCCGAGCTCCGTCAGCCCGCGGCTGTTGCACTGGGCGTCGGTGGCGTACGACGGGACGGCGACGCCCTGCGGCAGTTGCTGCTGGGCGGCCGGCGCCGGGGCGAGGCCGATGGGGTTGTCGTGCTGCGGTCCGGCGCACTGCTCCGTCTTCCAGAAGGTGCCGGTCGACAGGAACTGGCCGACGTTGATCGCCGTGCCGAGCGCGCCCTCGTCGAAGCGGACCCCGCACAGCGCGTTGTCGAACTTGTGGCAGAGGAACATGCTGCGCACGCCGAGCCCGTACAGCTCGTCGAGGCCGCGGTCGATGTCGGCCTTGCTGCACTGGGCGACGTCCAGGATCTGCTTGCAGCCGAAGGGCTCGGACGTCTCCACGCCCAGGACGACGGCGAGTTTGCCCTGCTTGACGACCTCGCGGGCCTGCGCGCTGTCGGTGACGATCCGGAACCAGCCCTTGCCGGGCCCGCCGAACATGGTGTCGACGTAGGCCTGGAGCTCGTAGGTCTTCTGCGCCTGGAGCCGGATGGAGGTCATCTCGTCGCAGCTGCGGTCCTTGAAGAAGTAGACCGAGCAGATCACCCCGTTGGTGACCAGGTCGTTGACGAGCACCCGCTGGCCGCCGCGCCAGGCGCGTTCGATCCAGGCGTAGTAGTTCTGCTGGTGGGTCAGCGAGTCGTGGGCGGGCCAGTCCTTGAAGGTGGGCCAGCCGACCGGGTCGTGCTTGCCGTCCCCGCCCTTGGTGATGAAGTCGAAGACGGCGAGGGAGCCGTCGGGGTAGTGCTCGGGGCAGTCCTTGAGCGCGTCGGCGACCCCGGCCTCGGAGAACGCCTTGCCGCAGATCAGCCGGCCGCCGAAGGCCTCGTTGGCCATGATGTGGTCGTGCGCGTCGACGAAGCCGCGGACCTTGCCCTGGGCGTCGGTTCCCTTGAAGGGCTCGCCCGTGACGTTGATCTGCGAGTCGGGCGAGGGCCGTGCGATCGGGTTCCACCAGCCCGGCTCGCTCGCGACCCCGGGCGCCGGCGCGGCGAGCGCCACGGCGATCAGGGCGAGTAACGAGGCCAGGAGGGTGGCGAGCCGGAGCCTGCTGTGGGGGAGCTGGGTCATGGGCACCACTCGGGTCGGGGAGCGGATGACGCGGTGGGACGGCCGGACCGGTGCGGGGCAACCGCCGTCCCGGTCGACTGTCATGTCCCGCGTACTCGGTGTGACGAGAATCGCCACTGTTGGAATCCGAGTCAATAGGCCGGGACGGATGACCTGACAAATGGCGAAGGGCGCCCTGCGTCGAAGTCCGACACGGGCGCCCTCGCGGGGGGTTCAGGCCTTCTTGACCACGCTCGACTTGAGCTGCATGGGGCCGAAGCCCTCGATCCTGCAGTCGATGTCGTGGCCGTCGACGCCGTCGACCAGGCGGATGTTGCGGACCTTGGTGCCCGCCTTGATGCCCGAGGGGCTGCCCTTGACCTTGAGCGCCTTGACGACGGTCACGGTGTCGCCGTCGCTCAGCACGTTGCCGACCGAGTCCTTGACCACCCGCTCGCCGGTGGCGCCGGTCCCGTCGGCGGCGTCCTCGGTGGACAGCCACTCGTTGCCGCACTCGGGGCAGACCATGAGTGCGTTCATCTCGTACGTGTACTCGCTGGAGCACCAGGGGCAGGGGGGAAGGTTCTCGCTCACCGGGCCAGGGTATCCGACCACCAGCGGATATCACGTTCCGTGGTCGCCCGGGGGCGGAGCGTGCCCGTCAGGCCAGGAAGCCGCGGAGCAGTGCGGCGGTCGCGGCGAGGTGCTCCTCGGTGGCGCGGCGGGCGGCCTCGCCGTCGCCGTCGAGGATCGCCCGGACCATCGCGCGGTGCTGGTCGGCGGCGTGCTCGATGTTGCGCTCCAGCATCGGGATGGCGTTGAGCAGGTCGTTCAGGCGCATCCGGGCCTCGGCGATGCCGGCGGCCAGGGTGCGGGAGCCGGTCAGCTCGCCGACGGCCAGGTGGAACCGCGAGTCCAGCTGCCGGTACTGCTCCGGGGCCGCGCCCTCCAGGTCGGCGAGCCGGCTCTCCAGGTAGGCGCGCTGGTCGGCGGAGAGGGTGCGCCGGGCGGCCGCCTCGGCGGCGCCGGTCTCCAGCACCAGACGGTACGTCAGCGCGTCCTCCAGTTCGCCGCCGAGGTCGCGGGCGGCCCGGCGCAGCTCGGCGACGTCCGGCGGCGGCATCCGGTAGGTGACGAAGGTGCCGCCGTAGCGGCCGCGTCTGGACTCGACGCAGCCGGCCTGCTGGAGCGTGCGGAGCGCCTCGCGCAGGGTCTCGCGGCTGACCCCGAGCCGGGTGGCGAGGTCGCGTTCGGCGGGCAGCCGGTCGCCGTGGCCGAAGACGCCCAGTTTGATCGCCTGGAGGAGGCGTTCGACGGTCTCCTCGAAGGCGTTGCCGGTCCGTACGGGCCGGAAGATCGCCCCGGCCTGCCAGTCCACGCGCGCTTGTTCGCGTACCTCGTCGACGTCCACGCCGGAATCGTACCTATGAGTGGCTCCCGGACCCGCCCCCTCACCACCCTTGACGCGGCCCGGGCGGGGGGTGAACGATGCTGCTCACCACCCCAATGGTCTGAATCCAGGCCATTGAAGAGCCGTCCGACCGTCTCACCCGCCGGGGGAGGCGTGCCACACCGCCGTGGCCGCCCGTCCGCCGGCACACCCTCAACCCCCAGGGGTGCCCATGACCGACGAACGCTCACCCGACCAGCCTGCCCCGCCGGTGTTTCCGGCAGACACACCCCCCGTTACCGCCGCCGACACCGCCTCCTCCGCCGACGGGCTCTCCGCCGACGAACAGCGGCTGCGCGAGCTCGGCTACACCCAGGAGCTCGCCCGTTCGATGTCGGGCTTCTCCAACTTCGCCGTCTCCTTCTCCATCGTCTCCATCCTGTCCGGCTGTCTCACCCTCTACGGGACGGGGATGAACGCCGGCGGCCCCGCGATGATCGTCTGGGGCTGGCCGGTGGTCGGCCTGCTGACGCTCTGCGTCGGGCTGGCGATGGCCGAGATCTGCTCCAGCTACCCGACCGCGGGCGGCCTGTACTACTGGTCGGCCAAGCTGGCCCGCAGCAGCGGACCCGCCTGGAGCTGGTTCACCGGCTGGTTCAACTTCCTGGGACAGGTCGCGGTGACCGCCGGCGTCGACTACGGCGCCGCGTTCTTCACCAACGCCTTCCTGAGCCTCCAGTTCGGGTTCGCTGCGAGCCCCGCGCACACGGTGGAGATCTTCGCCGTCATCCTGCTCCTGCACGGCCTGCTCAACACCCGCGGCGTGCGCCTCGTCGCCTTCCTCAACAACGTGTCCGTCTGGTGGCACCTGGTTGGCGTCGCCGTCATCGTCGGCGCGCTCGTCCTGCTGCCCGACCAGCACGCCTCCGCCTCCTTCGTGTTCACCGAGTTCGTCAACAACACCGGCTTCCACAACCAGCTCTACGTGGCCATGCTCGGCCTGCTCATGGCCCAGTACACCCTCACCGGCTACGACGCCTCCGCCCACATGACCGAGGAGACCCACGACGCCGCCCGCTCCGGGCCGCGCGGCATCGTCAACGCCATCACCGTCTCCCTGGTCGCCGGGTGGATCCTGCTGCTGGGCATCACCTTCGCCATCCGCGACTACGACGGCGCGCTGGCCAGCGACACCGGCGTGGCGCCCGCACAGATCTTCATCGACGCGATCGGCGTCAACGGCGCCGAACTGCTCCTGCTGATCGTCATAGGCGCCCAGTTCTTCTGCGGCATGGCCTCCGTCACCGCCAACTCCCGCATGATCTACGCCTTCTCGCGGGACGGCGCACTGCCCGGCTCGGCCCTGTGGCACCGCATCGACCCGCGCACCCAGACCCCCACCAACGCGGTCTGGCTGGCGACCGGCGGCGCCCTGCTGCTCGGCCTGCCCGCGCTCTGGAACACCACCGCGTACACCGCCGTCACCTCGATCTCGGTGATCGGCCTCTACATCTCCTACGTCATCCCGGTCTACCTGCGGCTGCGCCAGGGCGAGGCCTTCCCGCGTGGTCCCTGGCACCTGGGCCGCTGGAGCCGGATGATCGGCACCGTCGCGGTCGGCTGGACGGCCGTGATCACCGTCCTGTTCATGCTCCCCACCGTCAACCCGATCACCGCAGAGAGCTTCAACTACACGCCCGTGGCCGTCGCCGTGGTCGTCGGCTTCGCCGGCCTCTGGTGGCTCGCCTCCGCCCGCCACTGGTTCACCGGCCCCCGCATCCACGAGACACCGCAGGGCCCGGCCGCACCGGACGCCGAAGACGCACTGGAGATCCGTTGAACAGCCCCCGGCTCACCCTCGACGAGCTGCGCACCCGCGTGGCCGACGGGTCCGTCGACACCGTCGTGCTCGCGATGACCGACATGCAGGGCCGCCTCCAGGGCAAACGCGTCGCCGCGCCGTACTTCCTGGCCGACGTCGTCCCGAACGCCGCCGAGGGCTGCGGCTACCTGCTCGCCGTCGACGTCGACATGAACACCGTGGACGGCTACGACATCTCCTCCTGGGAGAGCGGCTACGGCGACCTCGTCCTCCGCCCCGACCTCGCCACGCTGCGCGCGGTGCCCTGGCACCCCGCCACCGTCATGGTCCAGTGCGACGTCGCCCACCACGACGGCACGCCCGTCGCCGTCTCCCCGCGCCAGATCCTGCGCCGCCAGCTCGACCGGCTGGCCGGATACGGCTGGCGGGCCCACGCCGCCACCGAGCTGGAGTTCATCGTCTTCCGCGACACCTACGAGCAGGCCTGGGACAAGGACTACACCCGGCTCACCCCGGCCAACCAGTACAACGTGGACTACTCCGTCCTCGGCACCGGCCGGATCGAACCCCTGCTGCGCCGGCTGCGCAACGGGATGGCCGGCGCCGGCCTCACCGTCGAGTCGGCCAAGGGCGAGTGCAACCTGGGCCAGCACGAGATCGCCTTCAAGTACGCCGACGCCCTCACCACCTGCGACGACCACTCCGTCTACAAGACCGGCGCCAAGGAGATCGCCGCCCAGGAGGGCTACAGCCTCACCTTCATGGCCAAGTACGACGAACGCGAGGGCAACTCCTGCCACATCCACCTCAGCCTGCGTGACGAGCAGGGCACCCCCGTGTTCGCCGGCGACCGGCCGCACGGCTTCTCCCGCACCATGGAGCACTTCCTGGCCGGCCAACTCGCCTGCCTGGCCGACTTCTCACTGCTCTTCGCCCCCACCGTCAACTCCTACAAGCGCTACGTTCCCGGCAGCTTCGCACCCACCGCGATCGCCTGGGGGCGGGACAACCGCACCTGCGCCCTGCGGGTGGTCGGCCACGGCCCCTCGCTGCGCTTCGAGAACCGCGTCCCCGGCGGCGACGTCAACCCGTACCTCGCGGTGGCCGCCCTGATCGCGGCCGGCCTGCACGGCATCGAGCAACAGCTCGAACTCGAACCGGAGTTCACCGGCAACGCCTACGCCTCCGACGCCCCCCGGGTGCCGGCCACGCTGCGTGAAGCGGTCACCGCCTTCGAGCGCAGCGCAGCCGCCGGTGCGGCCTTCGGCAAGGACGTCGTCCGCCACTACACCCACGCCGGCCGGGTCGAACTCGCCGCCTACGACCGGGCGGTGACCGACTGGGAGCGGCGCCGCGGATTCGAGCGGCTGTGAACCGCGACCACCGCCGGCGCCCCCTGATCGGCATCACCAGCTACCAGGACGAGGCCGCCTGGGCCGTCTGGCGCCAGCGCGCCTCGCTCGTCCCGCAGACCTACGTCGACGCCGTCGCCCGGGCCGGCGGCACGCCCGTCCTGCTGCCGCCGCAGCCCGGCGGCGTCGGCCACCTGCTCGACGCCCTGGACGGGCTGGTCCTGGCCGGCGGCCCCGACATCGACCCGGCCCGCTACGCGGCCGCCGCCGGCCCGCACACCGGCCCGCCGCACCGGGCCCGCGACGACTGGGAGAACGACCTGCTGCTCGGCGCGCTGGAGCGCGACCTGCCGCTGCTCGGCGTCTGCCGCGGCATGCAGCTGCTCAACGTCGCCCTCGGCGGCACGCTCCTCCAGCACCTGCCCGAGCGCAGCCACCAGATCGTCCCGGCCGGGTTCGTCCGCCACCGCGTCGACGTCCACGACGGCAGCCGGATCGCCGCCGTGCTCGGGCCCGCCGCCGACGTCTCCTGCTACCACCACCAGGCCGTCGCCCGGCTCGGCACCGGGCTGACCGCCACCGCCCACAGCGCCGACGGCACCGTCGAGGCACTCGAACTGCCCGGCCGCCGGTTCGCGCTGGGCGTCCAGTGGCACCCCGAGACCGACCCCGACGACCTGCGCCTCTTCCAGGCGCTCAGCACCGCCGCGCTCGCCACCACCAGCCACAGGGAGACCGCACGATGACCGAACCGGACCTCTTCGAGGTCGTCAACCCCGCCACCGAGGAGGTGATCACCACCGTCACACTGGCCGGCCTCGCCGAGACCGACGCCGCCGTCGCCCGCGCCCACGCGGCCTTCGACACCTGGCGCCGCGTCACCCCCGCCGACCGCGCCCGCCTGCTGCGCGCCTTCGCCGCCGCCGTCGACGCGGACCGCGAACACCTCGCCGCACTGGAGGTCGCCAACGCCGGCCACACCATCGGCAACGCCCGCTGGGAGGCCGGCAACGCGCGCGACGTCATCGAGTACTACGCCGCCGCCCCGGAACGGCTCTTCGGACGGCAGATCCCGGTCGCCGGCGGTCTCGACGTCACCTTCCAGGAGCCGCTCGGCGTCGTCGGCGTCATCGTGCCGTGGAACTTCCCGATGCCGATCGCCGCGTGGGCGCTGGCCCCCGCCCTGGCCGCCGGCAACACCGTCATCGTCAAGCCCGCCGAGCTCACCCCGCTCACCGCCCTGCGCCTCGGCGAACTCGCCCTCGCGGCCGGCCTCCCCGAGGGCGTGCTGCAGATCCTGCCCGGCCGCGGCCCGGTGGTCGGGCAGCGCTTCGTCAGCCACCCCGACGTGCGGAAGGTGGTGTTCACGGGCTCCACCCGGGTCGGCAAGGAGATCATGGCGGGCTGCGCCGCCCAGGTGAAGCCGGTCACCCTCGAACTCGGCGGCAAGAGCGCCAACATCGTCTTCGCCGACGCCGACCTCGCCAAGGCCGCCGCCACCGCCCCCTACGCCGTCTTCGACAACGCCGGCCAGGACTGCTGCGCCCGCTCCCGGATCCTCGTCGAGGCCTCCGCGTACGACGAGTTCATGGCGCTGCTGGAGCCCGCCGTCCGGGGTGTGCGGGTCGGCGACCCGGCCGACGAGAAGACCGAGATGGGCCCGCTGATCTCCGCCGCCCACCGCGCCAGGGTCGCCTCCTACGTACCGGACGGGTCGGCGGTCGCCTTCCGCGGCAGCGCCCCCGACGGGCCCGGCTTCTGGTACCCGCCGACGGTGCTGGCGCCCGTGCGGCACGACGACCGGGCGTTCACCGAGGAGATCTTCGGCCCGGTCGTCACCGTCGTCCCGTTCCGCGACGAGCAGGACGCCGTGCGCATCGCCAACGCCACCGAGTACGGGCTCTCCGGCTCCGTGTGGACCAGGGACGTCGGCCGCGCCCTGCGGGTCTGCCGCGGGGTCGAGGCCGGCAACCTCTCCGTCAACTCGCACTCCTCGGTGCGCTACTCGACGCCCTTCGGCGGCTTCAAGCAGTCCGGCCTCGGCCGTGAGCTCGGCCCGGACGCCCTCGACGCCTTCACCCAGACCAAGAACGTCTTCATCTCCACGGAGGAGTGATCAGCATGACCGAGCGACTGAACGAGCGACTGGCCGGCCGGGTGGCCGTCATCACCGGCGCCGGCAGCGGCATCGGCCTGGCCACCGCCAGGCGGTTCGCCGCCGAGGGGGCCAAGGTGGTCTGCGTCGACCTCGACCCGGAGACGGGCGCCAAGGCCGCCAACGAGGTCGGCGGCCTCTTCATCGAGGCCGACGTCACCGACGAGCGGGCGGTGGAGGCCCTCTTCCAGCGCGCCGTGGACGAGTACGGGCGGCTCGACATCGCCTTCAACAACGCGGGCATCTCCCCGCCCGACGACGACTCCATCCTCACCACCGGCCTGGACGCCTGGAAGCGCGTCCAGGAGGTCAACCTGACCAGCGTCTACCTCTGCTGCAAGTACGCCATCCCGCACATGCAGCGCCAGGGCAAGGGCTCCATCATCAACACGGCCTCCTTCGTGGCCGTGATGGGCGCCGCCACCTCGCAGATCTCCTACAGCGCCTCCAAGGGCGGCGTCCTGGCGATGTCCCGCGAGCTGGGCGTGCAGTTCGCCCGCGAGGGCGTCCGCGTCAACGCCCTCTGCCCCGGCCCGGTCAACACCCCGCTGCTCCAGGAGCTGTTCGCCAAGGACCCGGAGCGCGCCGCCCGCCGCCTCGTCCACATCCCGCTCGGCCGCTTCGCGGAGCCGGAGGAGATCGCCGCCGCGGTCGCCTTCCTGGCCTCCGACGACTCGTCCTTCATGACCGCCAACACCTTCCTCGTCGACGGCGGCATCTCCGGCGCCTACGTCACCCCCCAGTAGCCGTCCCCGCCGACCGGCCGGGGCCCGCGGACCCCGGCCGGTCAGCCACGACCGGACCGGCAGGCGGCCAGGAAGCGCAGGAGGGCGGCCGGCGGGGCGGGGAAGGGCGTGTGGCCGGCGGGGAGGTGGTGCCAGGTCACGGGATGGCCCCAGGCGAGGAGCGTGTCGCGGACGTGGGCGCCGGCGGAGGGCGGGATCACCCAGTCGTCGGCGCCGTGGGCGATCCAGACCGGCGTCGCCGTGCTGGCCGGGGTGCGGCGTTCGGCCAGGCAGGCGGCGAGGCCGCCGGGCAGGTAGGGGGCGCTGAGGGCGAGCCCGGCCAGCGGGGCGGGGTGGAGCAGGCAGGTGACCAGGGCCATGACCGCCCCCTGGGAGAAGCCCGCCAGCAGCACCCGGCCCGTGCCGGTCCGGGCCGTCTCGGCGTCCACCACCTCGCGCAGGCGCTCGGCCATGGCGAGGACGTCGGGCAGGCCGATCCGGTCGAGGCTGAAGACGCTCTGCGGGAACCAGGCGCGCACCACCCGGCCGCCGCCCAGCCCGCCCGGCTGCTCCGGCGCCCGCGGGAACAGCCCGCGCGGGGCCGGCCCGGGCGGGCCGAGCAGCCGGGCGGTCGGCATCAGGGCGGACGGGTCCTGGCCCATGCCGTGCAGCCAGATCACGCTCACCGGCGGCCCGTCCGCACCGGCCGGCTGCTGTCCGAGGGTGAGCTCGACGACGTCCAGCACCGTCGCTCAGCCCCGGGCCGCCGCGGCGGGGCGGGGTGCGCGCGGATCGTCCGGCCGGTGGAAGACCATGGACGCGTACTGGCCGCCGAAGCCGAACGAGTTCTTCAGGACCGTGCGCACCGGCCGCTCCACCGGTGCCGCGTTGGTCCGCACCGCGCACTCCGGGTCCGGCTCGGCGCAGGTCACCACCGGCGGGACGACTCCCCGGCAGAGCGTCAGCGCGGCGACCACCGACTCGACGATGCCGGAGGCCGCGGAGCCGTGCCCGGTCAGCGACTTGACGGCGCAGACGTCGAGCTCGGCCATCCGCCCGCCGAAGACGCGGTGCAGCGCGCGGGCCTCGGTGAGGTCGTTGAGCCTGGTCGACGTGCCGTGCGCGTTGACGGTGTCGATCCCGGCGGGGTCGGTGCCCGAGCGCTCCAGGGCGGTCCGGATCACCCGCTCCACCGACCCGACCTGCGGAGCGGTGATGTGCGCGGTGTCCACGGCCAGGCCCCAGCCGCCCACGACCGCGTGCGCCCCGCCGGCCCCGCGCCGGGCGGCGTGCTCGGCGGTCTCCAGGACCAGCGCCCCGGCGGACTCGTTGATGACCATCCCGGAGCGCCGCCGGTCGAAGGGCATCGACGCCTGCGCCGGGTCGCCCTTCCACCGGGAGAGCGCCATCAGCTGGTTGTACTGCGACAGCACGTACGGGGTGCTGCGCGAGACCGCGGCGGTGACCACGGCGACGTCCACCCGGCCCGACCGCAGCAGCCTTGCGGCCTCGGCGATCGCCCGCAGCCCGCCCGAGCAGGTGGCCTCCAGGCGGGTGGTGACCAGCGGGACGCCCAGCCGCCGCGAGATCTCGCGCGGGAACGCCGACACGTCGGTGGGCTCCGGCGGCAGCGGCCGCTCGCGGAGGTAGGCGGCCACGGCGGCCGGATCGTCCCCGACGGCGCTCCGGCAGGCGGCCACCTCCCGCAGGTGGACCTCGTAGTCGCGCGGGTCGGAGCCGCTCGGCCCCGGCCAGACCCGCGACCAGACCAGCCCGGCCGGCCGGGCCAGCGGCCCGCCGACCCCGGCGTCGGTGAGCGCCTGGTCGACCGCGCAGTGCATGATCGTGTCGCTCCACGACCGGCCCGGCGCGCCCCAGCCCTCCCGCACCTGCGCCTTGACCTGCTCCGGGATCACGCCGGACACCCACCCGCACGGCAGGCCCGACACGTCGATCCGGTCCTCGGCCACGAGTCCCGACCGGCCGGCCAGGTTGGCCTCCCAGAAGGACTCCACGGTCGCGCCGATGGGGGTGACCACGCCCATCCCGGTGATGACGATGCGACTGTCCACGTCAGCTTCCCTTCACGATCACGGCGGCACCCGCCGTCGCCGCGTCCCGGCCGTGGCCGAGCGCGGTGACCAGGGCGGCGGCCGCGCCCGGCACCTCGCGCGGTCCGCCGACGACGAAGTCCACGGCCCCGAGCGCGGGGTCGGGCTTCTCCAGCAGGCCGACGGCGGGGAGCCGGCCGCGGCGCAGCGCCTCCACGGCGAGCACCGCGTCGACGAGTGCGGAGCACTCCAGGGCGTTGCCGAGGGTTCCCTTGCTGGACGTGGCCGGCACCGCCGCGCCCAGGCGGGGGGCGACGGCCTCGCACTCGGCGAGGTCCATCGCGACGGAGCCGCACCCGTGCGCCCACCAGAGGTCGGCGGGGCGGCCGGCGCGGGCGAGCACGTCGTCGACCACGGCCGCGGTGGCGGACGCCCGGTCGGCGGCGCAGAGCGTCTCGCAGGCGGCGAGCCGGGCCAGCGGGGCGGCGCCCCGGGCGCGGGCCGCGGCGGTGTTCTCGATCAGCAGGGCCGCCGCGGCCTGGCCGACGAGGGTGCCGGCCCGGTCGAGGTCGAAGGGGCCGCGCCCGGGGCCGGCCTCGCGGCCGAAGCGCTCCTCCCGGTCGAAGGCCACGGCGGTGGTCAGCGGCAGCGGCGGGCTGACGCCCACGACCAGGACGCGGTCGAGCTCGCCGCTCCCGATCAGCCGGACGGCCAGGGCCAGCGCGCCGAGCCCGCCGGCGCCGGTCTCGCCGTAGACGGACAGGTTCGAGCCCTCGAACCCGGAGGCGAGTGCGACGAACTGGCCGAGCTGGGACGGGATGCTCCGGATGTAGGCGTAGTCGGGCACCTCGTCGTAGAGCAGCTCGGCGATCGGGCGTTCGTCGTGCTGGGCGAGGACGGCGAGGCCCGGCAGGATGTCGGCGAGTTCGTCGGAGCCGTTGCTGCTGACGGCCACGACGGTGCCGCCGCGGGTGGGGTCCGGGCGGCCGGCCTGGTCGCCCGCCTGGTCGCCGGCCTGATCGCCAGCCGGTGCGCCGTCCTCCCAGCCGGCCCGCGCCAGCGCCGCGCGGGCGGCGGCGAGGCCCCAGTGCGCGCCCGGGCCGGCGTACTTGCGGATGTTCTGCCAGCGGGCGCCGTCGGGCCAGGGCGCGTGGCGCGGGTCCACCGCGGCGACCGGCCACGGCAGGCCGGCGCCGTCGCCGAAGCCGGGCGTGCCGGACTCCAGCGCCTCCCAGGCGCGGTGGACGCCGGCACCGGCGGAGGTGAGCAGGCCGGTGCCGGTGATGGCGATGTCGATGTCGGACATGGCTGTGCCGTCCTTCCGGCCGTCAGAGGCTCTGGTGGTCGCCGAGGCTGTGGCCCCAGAGCCGGTAGCCGCCGTCCACGGTGATGGTCTGGCCGGCGATCCAGGCGGCCTCGTCCAGGCAGAGCATGGCGACGACGTCGGCGCTGTTCTCCGGGGTGGTCATCCGGTCGCCCGCCCACGGCGTGACCGACTGCTCGTGCGCCACGCCCCGGTTGAGGTCGGGCCGGACCTTGAAGACACCGGTCTGGACGAGCCCGGGGCGCACGCAGTTCGCGACGATGCCGTAGGGCGCCAGCTCGTAGGAGAGGTACTCGGTCAGGGACTCCAGGGCGGCCTTGGCGGCCCCGAACAGGCCGGCCCCCGGGACGATGCGGGTGGTGGTGGAGTTGGTGATGGTGATGAACCGGGCGCCGGGGCGGTCCCGCATCAGCGGGACGGCGTGCTTGGCGAGCAGCCAGGTGGAGCGGGCGTTGGTGTCCTGGACGAACTGCCACTGGCCGAGGGTGGCGTCCTCCAGGCGGGTGAACTTGGTGGCCGCCGCGTTGGCGACCAGGACGTGCAGGTCCCCGTGCTGCTCCCCGATCTCGCCGATCAGTCCCTCGATCGCCTCCGGGTCGGCGAGGTCGGCCTGGTGGAGCGTCACCTTGCACCCCTGGTCGGCGAGTTCGGCGGCCAGCTCGCGGGCGGGTTTGGCCCGGTCCACGTAGTTGACGCAGACGGTGGCGCCCCAGGCGGCCAGCTTGCGCGTGATGCCGGCGCCGATCCCGCGCGAGCCGCCGGTGACCAGGGCGACCTTTCCCTGAAGCGGCTTGATCTCGGTGCTCATCGGGTGTTCCTCTCGGCGGATTCGGAGTCGGAGTCGGAGTCGGTGGTGCTCCCGGGCGGGTCCGCGGCGGTGCTCCCGGGCGCGGCGGCGCGGCGCAGGACGACCAGGCTCATCCGTCCGATGGCGTGGGTGCGCCCCTGCTCGTCGAAGACCCGGCGGACGGAGTCGATCGTGCCGCGCCTGGCGTCGATCTCGGCGGAGCGCTCGGTCTCGGTGGTGAACCAGAAGGGCTGGTCCGGGTAGAGCGGCCGCAGGAAGTCCCAGGCGAGCCGGCGCATGCCGATGACGGCCACCGGTGCACCGTGCTGGACGGTCCAGCCGGAGGTCACCGAGTGGATGAAGCCGCCGGGGACGATCCGCTCCTGCCGGTCCAGCGTCCGCGCGAACCCGGCGTCATCGTGGATCGGGTGCTTCTCGCCCATGAGGTCGAGCAGGTGGTCCATCAGCCCGGTCCCGACGACGAGCGGTCCGAACCTCCGGACGGGCGCGTCGACGAGGTCCTCCCAGTACTTCAGGGTCTCCCTGGTCGGGGGTTCCTCCTTCAGGGGCTCCCCGTTCGTGGTCTTCCCGTTCAAGGTCTCCCCGTTCACGAGGCCCGGCCCCGGCCGGCCCGGTCGCGCATGACGAGGCGTCCGCCGTCGACGGTGATGGTCTGCCCCTGGATGTAGTCGGCCTCGTCGCCGACGAGGAAGCCGACGATGCCGCTGATGTCCTCGGGGACGCCCCAGCGGGTCCCGGCGCCGTCGCCGCCGAGCAGGTCGGCGACGGCGGTCGTCATGTCGGTGCGGACCTTGCCGGGCGCCACGGTGTTGACCCGGACGCCCTTGTGGCCGACCTCCGCGGCCAGGGCGCGGGTGAACGCCTCCAGGCCGCCCTTGGACGCGGCGTAGGCGGTCTGCCCGGGGCCGGGGATCCGCACCGAGTTCGACGAGATGTTGACGATCCGCCCCCAGCCCTGGTCCAGCATGACGGGCAGGACCGCCCGGCTGGTGAGGAACGGGCCGGTGAGGTTGGTGCGCAGGACGCGCTCCCAGCCGGCGGTCCGGGTGCCGAGCAGCAGCCGGTCGTCGATCACGGCGGCGTTGTTGACCAGGACGTGGATGCCGCCGTCCTGCTCGGCGACGTCGTCGACCAGGGCGTCGACGGCGGCCTCGTCCGCGACGTCGGCCCGGTGGGCCCGCGCCCGGCCGCCGGCGGCCGTGATCTCCTCGACCGCCTCGGCGGCCTCGTCGGCCGCCTCCCGGTACACCAGGTGCACGGTGTGGCCGTCGCGCGCGAGGCGCAGGGCGACGGCGCGTCCGATGCCCCGCGAGCCGCCGGTGACGATGGCGACCCTGTGGTGCTCGGTCATCTTCGCTCCTTCCGGGTCGGTGCCGCGGGCTCAGACGGCAGTGGGCTCGATGGCGGCGAGCACCGAGCCGAGGGAGCGGCGGTGGGTGTCGGCCTGCTCGTTCCAGGCGTCGAGGTCGAAGTCGCCGCCGAGCTTGCGGTTGATCTTCCGGGCGAGCTGGAGGAGGTCCAGGGAGTCGAGGCCGAGGTCGTCGACGAGGGACTGCTCGGGGGTGAGGGTGAGGTCGCCGAGGCCGGGCTTGACCTCGACGACGAGTGCGGCGAGGCCGGCGAAACGGTCGTCGCCGGAAGCGGGGGCATCGGAGGCGGGGGAGTTGGAAGCGGGGGCGTTGGAAGTGGTCATGACAATCTCCGGTTCTGGTGGGGGTGTGGCGCGCGGTCGTAGTGACCGGCCGGGCGCTAGCGGGAGGGCGTGGCCGCTCCCGGGGCCCGCAGGGCCGCCCGGTCGGGCTTCCCGGTGGGGCCGAGCGGGAGTTCGGGGTGGAAGGTGATGACGGCCGGCACGTGCTCCGGGGTGAGCTCCGCCCGCAGGTGCCGGGCCAGCTCGTCGGCGGTGAGCCGGGCGCCGGGGTGCGGCACGACGGCGGCCCGGGCCCGCTCGGTGCGGTCCTCGGCGACGATGCCGAAGACCGCGGCCTGCGCGACGCCGGGGTGGCCGAGGAGGGCCCGCTCCACGGCCTCGGGGTGGATCCGGATGCCGTTGGTCTTGATCACGTCGGCGATCCGGCCGTGGACGTGCAGATAGCCGCGGTCGTCGAACCGGCCGAGGTCGCCGGTGTGCAGCCAGCCGTCGCGGACGACCCGCGCGGTCAGCGCGGGGTCGGCCCAGTAGCCGAGCATCGCGTGCGGCGACCGGACGCAGATCTCGCCCGCCTCCCCGGCCGGCACGGGCCGGCCGTCGGGGCCGAGGACGGCGATCCGGGCGACGGTGGGCCGCCCGACGGTGGACAGCAGCTCCGGCACGAGGTGCTCCTCCGGGGAGAGCCGGGTGACCGTCCCCGCCTCGCTGGTGCCGTAGGTCTGTTGCAGGACCGGCCCGAACACCCGGACCGCCCGCTCCAGCCGTTCCGGCGACGCCGGACAGCCGAGGTAGGTGACGACCCTGAGGCTGGACAGGTCGGTCGTGCCGACGTCCGGGTGGTCGAGCAGCCGGTACAGCTGGGGCGGGCTGATCGTCATCCGGGTGACCCGGTGGGCCTCCACCGCCCGCAGCACCTCGCCCGGCTCGAACCCCTGGTGCAGGAGCACGGTGCCGCCGGAGGCCAGGGCGCCGTCGGCCATCACCCCGGACATGTGGCTGAGCGGCAGGGTGACCAGGCAGACCGACCGGATCTCCGAGGCCAGGCCGGCGGCGATGGCCAGGCCGCGCAGCCGGAAGGCGGAGGTCACGCCCTTGGGGCGGCCCGTGGAGCCGCTGGTGTAGGTCACGATGCCGGCCTCCTCGGCCAGCCCGACGGCGAGTCCCTCGTCCAGCGGCCCGGCGCCCGTGTCCGTTCCCGTGTCCGCGCCCGTTCCCGTGCCAGCGCCGACGGCGTCGGGGTCGGCGTCGGCCAGGTCGAGCAGGCCCGGGCCGCCGCCGTGGGCGGCGAGCAGCGGGGGAGCGGGGAGCCGGCGGCACAGCCGGCGCGCGGTGCCGGCGTGGTCGGCGTCCACGGCCAGCAGTGCCACGTCGGAGCGGGAGAGCAGCTCCAGCAGGTCGTCGTCGGTGAACCGGCTCCGCGGGTCCACCGCGTTGGCGGTGTGCAGGTGGAGCGCGGTGGCGCCGACCAGGTTGGCCGCGTACCGCAGGACGAGGTTGGCCGGGCTGTTGGTGACCGTCAGCACGCCGACCACCGGCCGCCCGCCCGGTCCGGGGCGGGCCGCGCCGCCCGCGCACACCCCGTGGCGGACCATGACCCGCGCCGCCGACCGGACCGACCGGGCGAGTTCCGCCGCCGTGACGTCGCCGCCGCTCCAACGGACGGCGACCCGCTCCGGCGCGGCGTCGAACACCTCCAGCAGCCGCCGGACGTACCCGCCGTCGACGGGCTCGCCGGCGTCGGCCGGCACGGGGCCCCCGGCCGGGGCGGTGTCGCTGGTCATCCGGGCCTCACTTCGCGTCGGCGGAACGGGGGAAGGGCGTGGTCGGGGTGCGCCCCGGGCGCGGCGGCCGGGCGCAGGGCCACAGGGCGGCGCGCAGGCCGCGGGTGGTACGCCCCCGGGCGCGGCGGCCGGGCCGGCCGAGGACCGTCCCGTCCCGGCCCGCCGCACCCGGGGACGGGTCAGACCGCGTGCATGACGTCGTACTTGGCGGCCTCCACGAACTGCGGCGCCCACTTGCGCTTCAGCCAGAGGCAGTACCGGTTGAGCAGGTCGGCGAAGACGCCCATCGGCCGCCGGAAGTCGACGATCACGATGATCCGGGGCTCCTCGCTCTCGTTGATCACCTCGTGTTCGAGGGAGACGTCGAGGACGGTGCCCTCGCCCTCCTTCCAGGTGTAGTAGTCCCGGTCCAGGCGGATCCGGGGCGGGTTGTCCTTCGGGATCCGCAGGCCGAGGTGGTAGCGGAGGATCCCCGCGTACGGGTCCCGGTGCGGCGGCAGTCTGACCCCGGGGTCGAGGATGGAGACGAACGCGTTGATCACGTTCGGCGTGGACTCCGCGAACGCCAGCAGCGACGGGATCTCCGTGCGGGCCAGCTCGTTGGGCCGGCCGAACATGTACGCGTAGTAGAGCTTCCAGTCCTCCGACACCTGGGCGGCCCGGACCGGGTCGAAGGTGCCGTACTTCGGGATGTTCCGGTTCTTCAGCAGCTCGTCGACCTCGGCCTGGAGGGTCGGGAACACCGCCTCCAGCTTCCGCACCGCGGGGAACGCGGTGCGCGAGGGGATGATCCGCGGCCGGTTCTCGCCGCCGGAGGCGCGCAGGAAGACCCAGTTGGTGAGGGCCCGCATCCGCGGATGGTTGACGCTCGGTGAACCTTTCACACGTTGCTCCCGGTTGTTGTGGGTGGTTGGTGCGCCGGCCTCCCGGTGCCCCGGGACGCCGAAGGGACGGCCCGGTTCAGAGCGAGGGCGCCGGCCGCACCTCGCCGGCGCGTGCGGTGTTCGGCAGGACGCGGCCCGCGACGTACCGGCCGGTGCCGATCCCGCCCATCAGCAGCACCCAGCCGGCCACCGGCAGCGCGGTGAGCAGGGTGCCGACGAGCAGCGGGCCGATGGCGCTCTGGGTGGCCTCGCCGACCACGCAGGCGCTCTGGTAGAAGCCGTGCTCGCCCTCGGTGGCGAGGGTGGCGGAGAGCCCCCACTCGCCGGCGGCCTCCAGGAGTTCACCCGCGGTCAGCGCGACCGTCGCGGCGACCAGGACGCCCACCTGGAGCGTCGTCGGCACGTGGCCGACCAGGCCCAGCAGCACGCAGCACGCCGCCGTCCAGAAGGCCGAGCCGCGGAAGCACCGCAGCGCCCCCTCGGTGGTCGCGGCGAGCCGGCTCACCGAGATCTGGCCGCCGATCGTGATCAGGGTGTTGATCATGAAGAGCCAGCCCATCGCGGACACCGGGACCTCGGTGTGCTTGGTGATCCACAGCGGCAGCACGGTGGTCAGCAGGGTGGTGTGCACGGTGAGGATGGCCGTGGACAGGGCCAGCAGCCGGCCGCTGCGCCGGTCGCGGGGCCGGCCCGCCCCCGTCGCCCCCGCCGCGTCCGCCCCCGTCGCCCCCGCGTCCCCCGCCGCGTCCGCGGCCGGGGCCGCCGCCTTCCGCGGCCGCGCGCCGAGCGGCGTCAGCAGGAAGCAGACCGCCATCAGCACGTACACCCCGCCGATCACCCCGTAGGCCAGGGCGTACCCGGACGCGGAGTTGGCCGACAGCAGCCGGACCGACACCAGCGCCCCCAGGGCGAAACCGATGTTGGTGATGGTGCGGGCCCAGGCGAGCCCCGCCACCCCGCTGCCTGCCGCACCCGCGATCAGGCCCCGGCGCACCACGTTCCCGGCGCTGTCGAAGCCGCCGGCCGCGCAGAGCACCAGCATCAGCAGCCACGGGGTGTGCACCTGGCCGGTGAGCGGCACCAGGACGGCCGTGACGAGGGCCGAGACGGCCCCGGTCTCCCGGCCCCGGCCCCGGTCGATCAGCGCCCCTACCGGGAACGCCACCGCCACCGACGCCGCGCCCCACAGGGACAGCGCCGTCGACGCGGCCAGCGTCCCCAGCCCGGCCGTCTTCAGCAGGTAGACCATCACCGTGGCGAGGAACGTCCCCTTGCCGACGGAGAGCACCAGGGTGGCGGCCAGCAGCCCGCCGGTCCCCGCCGGGGGCCGCGCGCCGGCGAGGGCGGTCAGGGCGCTCCCTAGACGGCGCACAGCCCGCCCCGGCCCGCCTGCCACACCCGGGTGGCACCGTCCGGCGCCTCGATGTGGAACCTCATCTGCGCCAGGCACTGGTCGATGGTCTTCAGCATGCCCGCGTGGTCGGGCGCGCTGCCGCGCAGCAGGTCCATCCAGAGCGTGCCGCCCTCCGGCTTCAGCACGCTGCCCACCGGGAACCGGCCGAGGTAGTCGACGACCCCCGGCTCCCGCAGGACCGCGTCCACGCCATCGACCCGGCGCAGCACCCCGCCCTCCAGCGGCGGGTTGTTGAAGAACTGGAACTCGACGGTGTCCGAGCGCGCCGGAGCCACCGTCCCGACCGGCTGCCCGCAGGCCACGGCGATGCCGAGGGCGAGCCAGTCCGCCCCGGTGACGCGGCCGTACAGCTCGCTCTTGTACCCGCCGATCCGGCCGTTGACCTCGATCAGCCGCGGGCCGTCGGGGGTGAGCTTGACCTCGCTGTGAACGTGACCGCGCCGCACGCCCAGGGCCCGCACCGCGTCCGCGGCGAGTCCGGCGATCGCGTCCAGCTCCGCGGGCGGCAGGTGCGAGGGGAAGAACGCGCCCACCTCGCGGAACGGGGTGATCATCGGCAGCTTGCCGCTGATCCCGAGGGTCTGCACCCGGCCGTCCTCGACCAGCCCCTCGACGGACACGTAGTCCGCGAAGTCGCCCTCGCCCCGGCCCTGCAGGAACTCCTCGACCACGAACGGGCGGCCGGGCGTCGGCAGCAGGCCGGCCGGCAGGGCGTCGGGCACGGGCACGAAGTAGGTGTCGCGGCTGCCCTGGCTGCGCACCGGCTTCACCACCACCGGTCCGTCCTGGGCGCGCAGTTCGGCCAGCAGCCCGGCCCGGTCCGCGACCACCGTGCACCGCACGGCGTCCACCCCGGCCTCGGCCAGCCGCCGCCGCTGCGCCCACTTGTCGGTGAGCAGGGTGACGGTGGCCGGGTCGTGGAAGGGCAGGCCCAGGCCGTCGCCGATCGCGGAGACGAGCGGGACCATGGCCTCGCTGAACGTCGTGACGCCCGCCGGGCGGTGGCGCCGCAGCTCCTCGACCGTCGCGCCGACGGCGTCGGGATCGCAGGCGAGCACGGGGCCGAGTGCCGCGCACTCGGCGTGCTCCGGTCCGCCCAGGGCGCCGGGCAGGGCCACGAAGACCGGGGTGTGCCCGCAGGCCTGCGCGGCCGCGGCTATCTCGGCCGGCCTGACGGCCGCGCCCGGGACGATGGCAACTACGACACTGGTCAATGGACTCACTCACCCTCGTCGGGACGGATCCGGTACACACGGTCCTTGAGCTCTTCGATGCGCCGGTGGTCGCGCTGCACGGCGGCCATGGTGCCGCCGTGCAGGAAGATCCTCATCGTGCTGGTGTAGAGGTCGACCGTCGGCCGTATCCGCCCGCCCGGTTCGATCTTCAGATTGAGGCCGAACACCGTGTCCAGGCCGAAGAGTTCGGCCACCACGCGTTCGTCGGCGCCCTCGACGACGCCGGACAGGGTGGTGGAGGTGGTGGAGCAGACGGCCTCGCCGCGCTTGGTGTAGGAGCGGCCCGCGTACTCGGCGAGGAAGCGGCCGGGGTCGAGCGCGGCGAGCGCGGTCAGGGTCGCCTGGTTGCCGCCGGCGCACGCGTCGTGGAACCCCGGGTGCATGTTCCCGGCGATCCGGGAGCCGACCTCCACCAGGGCGGGGCCCTGCGGCGTGAGGATGACCTCCGCGTGCGTCGGGCCGTGCTCCACGCCCAGCGCGGTCAGCGCCCGGTCCACGTACGCGACCAGCGCCGGCGCCGGGTCCTCCGCCGCGTCCAGCAGGTGCTCGCGGTCGTAGATGTTGCGCCCGCTCGGCAGGAGCCGCTTGTGGTACATCCACACGCCGCAGACGTACCGCCGGCCGCCGGACGACACCATGTCGACGACGTACTCCGGGCCGCGCAGGTACGACTGGACCAGCGCCTCGCGGTTGGTCTCGCAGTAGATCGTGTCGGAGGAGAGCACGGCCCGGGCGGCGGTCCGCACCTCGTCGGCGTCGGCGCAGACGAACACCGAGTCGCCGGCGGCGGACTTGAGCGGCTTCACCACCACGGGGTAGTCCGCGGCGCGCTCCGCCCAGTCGACGAGCTCCTGCACGTCGCCGCTCTTGAACTGCTCGGCGCAGTGCAGTCCGGCCGCCCGCAGCGTCTCGATCATCCGGTACTTGTCCCGCCGCGCCTCGGAGCGGAGGGTCCCGTTGGTCGGCACGCCGAGCCGTTCGGAGAGGGTGTCGGCGAGCGTCACGCCGGGTTCCTGGCCCGCCATGACGTACACCGGCTCGTACTTCGCGAGCAGTTCGACGGTCGTGTCCACGTCCTCGTGGACGATGTTGGCCAGGTAGGGGCCGAGGTCGGGGGCCGGCATCGAGGGCATGAACTCGGGCGTGCTCTGCACGTGCACGGCCTCGGCGCCCTGTGCCGCGAACTCGGGGGGCAGGTACTTCCCCGAGGTGTAGGCATCGACCAGCACCACCACCGGTTTGCTGCGTGACAACGGAACTCCTCGTGCTCTTCGCGCTGTTGGTCCGATCGTGCGTGTCCCGGCGGCTGAACCTCGGCCCCCGGCCGTCAGGTGGCGGAGAAGCCCCCGTCGACGAAGATGGTCTGGCCGGTCACGTAGGCCGAGGCCTCGCTCGCCAGGAAGACGGCGACCCCGGTGAAGTCGCCCAGCTCGCTGTTGCGTCCGATCATCGTGCGGCGCGCCATGGCCTCCGTCCGGACCGGGTCCCGGAAGACGGCCTCGTTCAGCGGGGTGTGGACGAAGCCCGGTGCGATGGCGTTGACGCAGACGCCGCGTGACGACCAGGCCTCCGCCTGGGAGCGGGTCAGCGCGGACAGCGCGGCCTTGGACACCCCGTACGCGCCGCTGTTGCCGAACGCCCGAATGGCCTGCTGGGACGAGATGTTGACGATCCGTCCCCAGCCGTTGTCGGCCATCCGGGGGCCGAGCCGCTGTCCCAGCACGAACGGCGCGTCCAGGTTGGTGTGCATCGTGCGGTCCCAGTCGGCCTCGCTCAACTCCCCGAACGGCGGCCGGATGTTGATCCCGGCCGAGTTGACCAGGATGTCCGGGTCGCCGTGGCGCTCCAGCAGGGTGTCGACGAGCCGGTGGGCGGCCTCGCGGTCGCCGAGGTCGGCGTCGATCCAGTCGGCGGTGCCGCCCTCGGCACGCAGTGCGCCGGCCGCCTCGGCCAGCGGTTCGGCACGGCGGGCCGTCAGCACCACCTCGGCGCCGGCCCGGCTCAGGGCCGAGGCGATCGCCAGGCCGATGCCCGAACTGCCCCCGGTGATCAAGGCCTTGCGGCCCTTCAGGGAGAACAGGTCGTCGATGAACGCGTCCAAGGTGGCTCCTTCGAAGGTGGCGGGACTCGCGGCGGGCGTGCTGCCCGGCCGGGCCGAGGCCGCCCCGCGCACCGGACCGCCGGCCTCAGGCCCGCTGACGGGTGGGGCGGAGGCGGATGTCGTCGAGATGGACGTGGGTCGGGCGGCTGATCGCGAACCCGATGACGTCGGCGACGTCCTCGGGCGTCAGCAGCGGCCCGTTCTCCTCGGCGACGGCCTCGAACCATGCGGAATCGTACCCGGCGGCCGCCTGGAACCCGGAGCGGACGAACCCCGGTTCGATCAGCGTCACCCTGATGTTGTACGTGCACACCTCCTGGCGCAGCGCCTCCACCAGCGAGTGCACGGCGAACTTGGTCGAGCCGTAGACCGGGTTGGCCGCCGAGACCTGGCGGCCCACGGTGGAGCCGATGACCACGAGGTCCCGGACGGCCGCACCGCCGTCCGCCTCCGCGTGCTTGCGGAACTCGGCGGCGCAGGCGCGCAGTTGCCGCAGCACGGCGAGGTAGTTCGCCTCGATGAGCTCCTCCCAGCGGGACGGGTCGGAACCCAGGACCGTCCCGGGCAGGCCCAGCCCCGCGGAGGCGACGAAGAGGCTCGCCGGCCCCCACTCCCGCTCGGCCGCGGCGAGCAGCTCCTCGGTGTGGCCCGGAGCGGTGATGTCGCCCGCGAACGGGGCCACCCGGCCCGGCCCGTCGGCGAGTTCGCCCGCCAGGGCGGCGAGCCGGTCGGCCCGGCGGCCCGCGGCGACCACGTGCACCCCGCGGCGGACGAGGTCCCCGGTGACGGCCCGTCCGATCCCGGAGGAGGCTCCGGTGACGACGGCGATGCGTCCCTCTGTCATGTCGTTACCCCTGCTTTCGGTCGGCGAGGGAGATCTCGCCCTGTTCGATCAGGCCGGTGAAGTACTGGCGCAGCCAGGCGCGTTCGGGCGTCGGGAACTCCACGTCGAGGTGGGCGAGGAGACGCCGGGTGCGGGTGTGGTCGTACCGGACGTTGCGCTCGGGCCGGCTCGCCCAGAAGTGCGCGAGCGTGACCTGCTCGTCGCGCTCCGCGAGGTGGCGCCCGAACAGCGAGGCGAAGTCGGGTGCCTCGTCCTCGGCCAGCGGGCAGCCGAGTTCGCGCAGCACGGCGAAGACGTCCTCGTAGCGGACCTCGTGCGGGGTGTCGACGTGGAAGGTGCCGTTGCGGACGCGCTCGCTGCGGGAGATCTCGAGGATGCCCCCGGCCACCACGTCCACCGGGCTGAGCGCCAGGGTCCGGTGGCCGACCTGCGGCACCCGTCCGATCCGCACGGCGGCGCGCAGGAGTTGGACCAGCCGGTTGTCGCCCCCGTTGCGCTGGAACCGGCCGGACTCCGAGTGGCCGGAGACGTTGCCGGAGCGGTAGATGAACCCGCCGCCGCCGGCCGCGGTGAAGGCGTGGACCAGCCGCTCGGCGTCGAACTTGCTGCGCTCGTACTCGTTCAGGAACCGCTGTCCGACGTTCAGGCTCTCCTCGGAGAAGACCACCTCCTCGCCGTCCGGTCCCTCGCCGCAGACGGCGAGGGTGGAGGCGTAGTGCAGGTCCTTGGGGCGGCCGGTGGAGGCCAGTTCGACCAGGGCCCGCAGCGGCTCGACGTTCAGCCGGTCGAAGGTCTCGCGGTCGCCGAACAGGCGGGTGTCGGCGGCGAGGTGGTAGATCGCGCCGATCTCGCGGCGCAGCCGCTCGTGCTCCTCACGGGTGAGGCCCAGGTGGGGCTCGGCGAGGTCGCCGGCCGTCACCGTGAAGCGGCCGGCGTACCGGTCGAGGTCCTCGCCGGGCAGGTGCCAGGCGTAGGCGTCGCGCAGCCGCTCGGCGGCGGACCGGCCGTCCCGGCCGCGGACCAGGCAGTGGACGTGGCCCGTGGTGCGGGTCAGCAGGAGGTGGAGCAGGTGGGCGCCGATGAAGCCGGTGGCGCCGGTGAGCAGGACGCTGTCGTACTCCCGCACCGAGTCGGCCGGCGGCTCGCAGTGCAGGGCGCGCGGCACCTGGGCGAGCAGGCCGGTGCTGGAGCCGTGCTCCACCACGAACTGGGCCTCGGCGCAGGGGAGTCCGGCGGCCGCCAGCAGGTGGGCCCGGGTGGTGCGGGCCAGCGTGAGCACCTGCGCCGGGGAGTGACGCCGGGGGGAGTAGGACAGGTCGGCGACCAGTTGTCCGTCGTGGATGCGGGCGGTGAGCTTGAGGCCGTGGCCGCGGTCGTTCTCCGGGCCGCGCACCGGCCCCAGCTGCCGCCGCGAGGGCGTGAGGCGCAGGTCGTCGCCGTGCGGCAGGGCGAGCGTGCCGAGGTAGTTGAAGCAGACGTCGGTGCGCTGGGGCCGGTCGTGCAGGCCGTAGGCGACGCCGTAGCGGGGGATGTCGGCCAGGGCCGCGGCGGCGGCCTTGCCGGTGGCGGCGGCGTCGTCGGCGACGGTGTCGATCCGGACGGGGAAGGTCGAGGTGAACCAGCCCACCACACGGGAGACTTCGAGGGAGTCGTCGAGCGACACCCGGCCGTGGCTCTCGACGTCCACCACGACCTCGTCGGTGTCGCGCAGGAGGGCGAGCGCCTGGGCGAAGGCCCCGAGCAGGGCGGCGTGCGGGGGCATGCCGGTGCTGGCCGCGGCGCTGTGTGCCAGGGCGCCGGTCTCGGCACGGGAGAGCCGGAACCAGACCGCCTCGGCGTCCCCCTCGCGGTTGTCGCCGGCCGCGGACCGGGCCGCCGTCTCGGGGAGGCGGTCGAGGCCGTCCCAGTGGGCGAGGTCGGTGCGCAGGGCGGGGGCCTGGGCGCGCAGGTGGGTGGCCCAGGCGCCGAAGTCGGTCGCCGCGGCCGCGGTGGCGGGTGTGCCGCCGCGGATCCGCTCGCTGTAGCAGCGGCTGAGGTCGTTGACGAGGATGCGCCAGGAGACGGCGTCGACGCAGAGGTGGTGGCCGACCAGCAGCAGGTGGGCGCGGGTGGCGCCGTGGAACAGGTGGGCCTGGAAGAGCGAGCCGTCGGCGACGCGGATCCGGCGCTGGCAGGCGGCGGCGGTCTCCCGGACGTGGTGGGCGGCCGCGGTCTCGTCCTCGGGCAGGACCGAGCTGGTGAACGCGGCGGGAGGCTGGGCGGCCACCCGGCGCCAGGCGGTGCCCTCGGGCCGGAACGCGGTGCGCAGGAGGGGGTGCAGGGCGACCACGTCCGCGACGGCGGCGGCCAGGCCGGCCGGCTGGACGGACGGGTCGGTGTCCAGCAGCAGGGCCTGGTTCCACTGGTCGGGCTGGGCGAACTCCTGCCGGAAGAACCACGCCTGGGCGGGCGACAGCGCGGTGTCGTCCGTCTCCGCGGGGGTGGCGGCCGGGTGTCCGGCGGGCCGGTCGCTCCGGCCGGCCCGGAGCCGGGCGGCCAGGGCGGCGGCGGTGGGTTCGGCCAGGAAGGCGGCGGCCGAGACCCGGTGGCCCTGCGCCTGGAGGTCGGCGATCACCTGGATGGCGTCGATGGAGTTCCCGCCGGCCAGCGTGAAGTCGTCGTGGATGCCGAAGTCGTCGTGGCCGAGCTGGCGCCGCCAGGCCTCGCAGACCTCGGCCAGCAGCGGGTCGTCGGTGGCGCGGGCCTGTTCGGACCGGTCGGCGAGCCGGCTCTCGACCAGCCGTCGCAGCGCCGCCTGGTCGGTCTTGCCGTTGCCCGTGCGGGGGAAGGCGTCGAACACCTCGATCCGCTGGGGGATCATGTAGGAGGGCAGGAGTTCGCGCAGCCGGGCGCGCAGGTCGCCGGCCCCGGCGGCGGGCGCCGCGACGGCTGCGACCAGCCGCTTGCGCTCCCCGGGGAGCAGTAGCGCGAGCGCGTCGGTGACGGCCGGCAGACGGCGCAGTCCGGCCTCCACGTGGCCGAGTTCGACCCGGTAGCCGCCGACCTTGACCTGGCGGTCGCCGCGGCCGAGGAACTCCAGTACGCCCCGGTCGTCGGCGCGGACCCGGTCGCCGGTGCGGTAGGCGCGGCCGGCCCCGGGGGAGGCGGTGTCGAGCTCGGTGGTGAAGGCCGCGGCGGTGGCCTGCGGGTTGTCCCGGTAGCCGAGGGCGACCGAGGGGCCGGTGATGTACAACTCGCCGGTGGCGCCGCTGCGGTGGAACGTGCCGTCCGGGGTGCGGACGTAGAGCCCGGTCGCCCCGAGCGGGCTGCCGATGGGGACCGAGGCGGCGTCGCCCAGGGCGTCGAGGCCGGCCTCGCCGGTGAGCAGGTGCGTCGCGACGCCCACCGTCGCCTCGGTCGGCCCGTAGTGGTTGACGAGGGTGCGGGTGACGCCGGAGGCGAGGATCCGGCGGGCCAGCGGCACCGGCAGCAGTTCGCCGCCGAGCAGCAGGTACCGCAGGGCGGGCCGGGAGGCGGCGTCCAGCCCGAAGGCCTGGAAGAGCACGGTCCAGTGCGAGGGCGTGGTCTTGACGACGTCGATCCGCTCCGTCCGCAGGTACCGGAGCAGTCCGGCTGGGTCGCGCCGGGTGGACTCGTCGACCAGGTGCAGGGTGCCGCCGGTCCACAGCGCGAGGAAGACGCAGGTGTTGCCGAGGTCGGCGGCGAGCGTGGTGACGTGCGCGTACCGCAGTGGCTCGGTGATGCGGAGGCGGTCGAGCAGGGATTCCGTGTAGTGCCGGATGTTCCGGTGGGTGACCATGACGCCCTTGGGCACCCCGGTGGAGCCGGAGGTGTAGAGGACGTACGCGGTGTCGTCCTCGCCGGGTGCGGGGCGGGCGGCCGGCCCGGCGGGCCCGTCCTCGTCCGCGTGCCGCTCCCGCGCGTCCTGCCCGCCCGGGGCCCGCGGCCCGTCGAGGACCTCCTGCACGTCCAGGACGTCGAGGCCGCGCCGGTGCAGGTCCGCCCGGTACGCGGCGGAGGTGAGCACCAGGTCGAGGCCGGCCGCCAGGCCTCCCGCGTTCCTGGTGGCGGGTTCGGCCGGGTCGATCACCGTGTACGCCGCGCCCGCCCCCAGCACGGCCAGGACGGCCGCCACCGCGTCGGGGGTGCGGTCGAGGTGGACGCCGACGAGGTGGCCACGGCCGATGCCCCGGTGGCACAGGCGTCGGATCAGCCGGGCGACTCTGTCGTCGAGTTGGGCGTAGGTCAGGCTGTTCTGACCCACCGCGACGGCCGTTCGGTTCGGATGAGCCTTCGCGTGCGCGTGAACCAGCGCCGGGAGCATCTGCCGTAGTCCTCTGCGTGTCGACTCTTGCTCGATGGACGGACGGGGAGCCGGGGTCAGCTCCAGAAGAGCAGCGGTTCCTGCGGGCCCTTGGTGGCGATGAAGGCGGCCGCGCCGACGCGGTGCTCGCCCTGGCCGGAGGTGACCGCGTGCAGCATGCGGGGGCTGAAGATGATGAGGTCGCCGGCCTCCGGGTGGATCTCGACCACCGGCGCCTCGACGGAGTCCCGCTCCAGGCCCTCGACCTCCAGGATGACCTTGGTCTCCTCGGGGGTGGGCTCGCGCAGCCACAGCTGGAGGTTGCCGCCCTCCTTCGGCACCTGGAGGTAGATGTTGGCGACCAGCTGGTTGAGCACGCCCGCGATCTCGGGGGCGTCGGTCTCCTGGTCGATCGCGTCGTTGTGCGGGTAGAACTCCGAGGTGGTGGGCTGGAAGACCCGGAAGGCGCCCACGAAGCAGGCCCGGCCGCGCAGTCGCAGCAGGTTGGCCCCGGACGGCCAGAGCTCCTGGAGCTGGAGGCGGACCCGGTCGACCGGCGAGAGGTAGGGGTGGAACATCGAGCGGACGTCCTCGATCGCCGGCAGGGCGGCGTCGTGGTACTGCCGGGTGAGGTCCTCGTCCCACTTGGTGTCGATGTGCGGCATGTAGACGCGGCCGACGCTGCTGGTGTGCTGCTTGTGGTAGTGGCCGAGCGCCTGGTGGTTGATCGCCTTCTGGGCGACCTCCTTGGCGATCTCGACGGGGTAGTAGCCGCGCACGTGGATCGCGCCGATCTCGCGGTTGGCCAGCTGGAGCAGGCTCTCGGTGGTGAGCTCGTCAGCGATCTTGTTGGTCGCCGACCTGACGACCGGGGTGGTGACGGTCACGGATGTGCTCCTCTTGGTGGACGGGAACGGGTTGGTGCAGGCGTGGGACGGTGCGGTCGTGGACGCGGCGGCCCGCCGTGGTGGCGCGGTGTGGTGGTGTGCTGCGGCGCGGCCGGCGCGGGCGGTCCGGCCCGGACCCGGGCGGGGTCAGGCCGCGTGGCCGGGCAGGCCCTCGGTGCGCGGGGAGCCGGCGTGCGGCCCGTCGGCGCGCGGGGCGTCGAGGTCGCGCCAGACCGTGTCGAGGGCGTCGACGAGCCGGCGGACGTCCTCGGGCCCGTGCACGGCGGACGGCGCGATCCGCAGGATCTCCTCGCCGGGCCGCACGCTCGGTGCGTTGATCGGCTGGATGTAGTCGCCGTGGCGTTGCAGCAGGAGGGCGGACGCCTTCCGGCAGAGCTCGTCCTCGCCCACGAGGACGGAGACGATGTGCGACCGGTCCGAGAGGAAGGGGATCCGGCGTTCCGTCAGGAGGCGGTGCAGCAGCTGCGCGTTCCGCCGCAGGGCGTCCCGCTCCGACTCCGACGTCCTGAGGTGGCGCACGGCGGCGAGCGCGGCCGCCGCCACCGCGGGCGGCAGCGAGGTGGTGAAGATGAACGGGCGGGACAGGCCGCGGACGGCGTCGACCAGCGCCGCCGGTCCGGCGATGTAGCCGCCGCTCACGCCGAACCCCTTGGCCAGGGTGCCCATCACGACGGTGAACTCGTCCGCGAGCCCGGCCTCGGCCGCCAGCCCGGCGCCCTGGGGGCCGTACATCCCCACGGCGTGCACCTCGTCCAGGTAGGTCGTCGCGCCGTGCCGCCGGGCAGTCGCGGCGACCTCGGCGAGCGGTGCGACGTCCCCGGACATCGAGTAGACCGACTCCAGGACGACCAGCGTCGGCCGGTCCGGCCCGGCCTCGGCCAGCAGTTCGTCGAGATGACCGGCATCGTTGTGCCGGAATATCCGCTTGGCCGCGCCACTGTGCCGGATTCCGTCGATGATGGACGCGTGGTTCAGCTCGTCCGAGAAAACAACGCAGTCGTCGGGAATTCCGGCCAGTACGGCGAGAGCGCCGTCGTTGGCGGTATATCCGGACGTGAAGAGAAGCGCCTCCTCCTTGCCGTGCAGATCGGCCAGCTCCCTTTCCAGGAGCACGTGCTGGTGGTTGGTCCCGGCGATGTTCCGGGAGCCTCCCGAGCCCGCGCCGAACCGGCCCGCGGCCTGCTGCATGGCCGCGACCACGGCGGGGTGCTGACCCATGCCGAGATAGTCGTTGCTGCACCAGACGTTGACCTCGGAGACGCCGCCGGCCGGGTCCGGAGCGGTCGTCGCGGCCGGGAAGCGGCCGGCGACCCGGCCGATCTCCAGGAACTCCCGGCCTCGCCCGGACGGATCCGCCAGGCGCTGCGAAAAGAAGTCGAAATGCCGGTTCACGAAATCACCCCCCCTGTCTGACTTTCGTTTCCACGAAGCGCCGCCGGTCGGTGACCCCGGCTCACCACAAGCTAGGCGACGCCCGTCGGGACTGTCCAGGGAGATCGCTATCCGCATTTCCACTGCCCGGTAACCGGCGGTCCACCAGCCGCGCCACTGCCTGTCCGGTTTCCCGGCGATTACCGGGCAGTGGACGAAGTTCCGGTGCGTCCGAACAGGCCGTGCGATGCTTTTCCGGGTGCGCCGCGCGCCCGACGGGAGGCTGTGATGCGCGTGGAGTCCGACGGAATGCTCTCGGTGGCGGCGGTGCTCGCCGAGTCGGCCCTGCGGCGGCCGGACCACCCGGCCGTCGTCCACGAGGGGCGGGAGCTGCGCTACGGCGAGCTCTGGGAACGGGCACGGCGCCATGCGGCCGTGCTGCGCGCCGCCGGCACCCGCCCCGGAGACCGGGTCGCCCTGCTGCTGACCGACACCCCGCACTTCCCGGCGGTGTACTTCGGCGTGCTGGCGCTGGGCGCGGTCGTCGTCCCCGTCCACCCGCTGCTGCGCGCCGGGCAGATCGCGCACGTGCTCCGGGACAGCGGCGCGCGGACGCTGGTCTGCTCGGCGGCGATGCTGCCGCAGGCCCTGACGGCGGTGCGCGATGCGACGGCCGAACCGGGGCCGCCGGTGGTGGTGTTCGCGCTGGACGACGCCCCACCGGCGGTCGCCGGGGGGCCGGGCCCGGGCCGCCCGGCCGCCGGCCCGCACGGAACCCCGCCGGAGCCGGCCGGCGAGCGGACCGACGGCGTGCCGAGGATCGACCTGCTCGCCGCGCGGGCCGAACCCGTCGAGGGGTACCTGCCGCGGGCCCCCGGGGACGTCGCCGTCATCCTCTACACCTCCGGGACCACCGGGCGGCCCAAGGGCGCCGCGCTCACCCACCTCAACATCGTCATGAACCTCATGACGACCGCGCGTTCCCCCTTCGACATGGGCCCCGGGGACCGGCTGCTGGGCTGTCTGCCGCTCTCCCACACCTTCGGCCAGCTCTGCGGGATGGGCGTGTGCTTCCTGGCCGGGGCCACCCTGGTGCTGATGTCCCGGTTCGAGGCCCGGCGGGCGGTCGAGCTGATGGCGGCCCACGACTGCACGGTGTTCATGGGCGTGCCCACGATGTACCTGGCCCTGCTGGAGGCGGTCGCGGCGGACCCCGGGGGCCCGCGCCCCCGGCTCGACCGCGCCTACTCGGGCGGCTCGGCGCTCCCGGTGAAGGTGCTGGAGGAGGTGCAGGAGGTGTTCGGCTGCACCGTCTACGAGGGGTACGGCCTGACCGAGACCTCCCCGGTCGTGGCCTACAACCAGAAGGCCGGGCCGACCAGGCCCGGGACGGTGGGGCGGCCGGTCTGGGGCGTCGAGGTGGGGATCGCCCGGCCGGACGTCGAGGGCCGGATCGAGCTGCTGCCCGGCGCCGCCGTGGGCGAGGTCGTGGTCCGGGGTCACAACGTGATGGCGGGCTACCACGGCCGGCCGGACGCGACCGCCGAGGTGCTGGTCGACGGCTGGTTCCGCACCGGGGACCTCGGCAGGGTCGACGCCGATGGCTGCCTGACGATCGTCGACCGCAAGAAGGACCTCGTCGTGCGCGGCGGCTACAACGTCTATCCGCGCGAGGTGGAGGAGGTGCTGGTGCACCACCCGGCCGTCGCCCGGGTCGCGGTGATCGGGGTGCCGGACCGGGTCCACGGCGAGGAGGTGTGCGCGGTCGTGGTGCCCGGGCCCGGCAGGGTGGCGGACGCGGCCCTCGCCGCGGAGATCACGGCGTGGGCCCGGGAGCGGATCGCCGCCCACCAGTACCCGCGACGCGTCGAGTTCCTGCCCGAACTGCCGCTCGGGATCAGCGGGAAGGTGCTCAAACGGGAGCTGGCCGCACGGTTCGGGTCGTGAACCGTACGGCGTCCGGACCGCCGCCCCCCGCGGGCGGCCGCCCTCCCCGCGGCGCGCCCGCCGCGGGCCGGCCCGGGCCGCCGTCCCCCGGCGACCCGCCCGGCCCGGGGTCAGGCCGCCGAGAGCGGTTCCAGCGTGATGGTCGTGGACGAGGGGGCGGTGTCGTCCGGGCCCGGCCGGCGGATCGCCAGCTCCGGCCCGGCCAGCTCCGGCCGGGCGGTGACGATCACCAGCAGCGACAGCGGACCCGGGGTGTGGACCGCGTCGCCGAGCGAGGCGAGCACCGGGTCGTCGCCCCGGTGCAGGTCCTCCAGCACGACCACCAGCGGCTGGCCGGCCGCCGCCCGTTCGAGCGCGCTGTGCAGCCCGCCGGAGGCCTGCTCCCGGGGCCGCGCGACCGAGTCGGCGCTCCAGAGCGTCGCCACGCCGTCCTGCCGGAGGCTGTCGCCGAAGTCGGTGACCAGCCCGCTCTTCCCGGTGTCCCGGTTGCCGAGGATGGTCACCACATGGGGTTTGCGTTTGCGCCGCACCAGGGTCAGCAGGCTGCGCAGCAGCTCCAGTTCGGCGACCCGGTCGGGCGAGCGCAGTGCCGCGGCCTGCGGCCGGCCGATGCCCTGCGGTGGCGGTACGGCGCCCTGCTGAGGCACGGCGCCCCGGGGCGGCACGACGGTGCTGCGCAGCGGGGCGCGGCCGGGTTCGGTGCAGTAGGGGGTGACCGGGCGCCCCACCGGGACGCTCCGGCGGGGCGCCCGGGCGGCCGGGCCGGCGGGTGCCGTGGGCAGGTCGAGGGAGGGGTCGTGACGCAGGATCGCCCGGTAGAGGTCCTGGAGCTCCGGGCCGGGCTCCAGGCCGAACTCGTCCAGCAGCCGGGGCCTGAGCCGCCGGTAGACGCCCAGCGCCTCCACGTGGCGGCCGCAGCGGTAGAGCGCCAGCATCAGCAGCCGGCACAGCCGCTCCCGGGGGGCGGCCAGGGCGACCTCGGCCTCCAGCTCGGCCATCACCTCGTGGTGGCGGCCGCTGTCCAGCTCGGCCTCGAAGTAGTCCTCCAGGGCCGCCATCCGGGAGTTGCGCAGGGCGGCCAGCTCCGGCCAGTCGATGCCGGTCTCGGCGAGGTCCTCCAGGACGGGCCCGCGCCAGCAGTCCAGCGCCGTTCGCAGCAGCCGGGCGGCGTCACCGGGCGAGCCGGAGACCAGGGCCGCCCGTCCGTCCTGGAGGAGGGACTGGAAGTGCGCCAGGTCGATGTGGTCGGCGTCGATCCGCAGCATGTACCCGGGTGCCCGGCTGACCAGTTCGGCCGCGCGCGGGTCGACCCGGGCGCGGGCCAGCAGGCCGCGCAGCCCCGACACGGCGTTCTGCAGCATCTTCCGCGCGGTCGGCGGGGCCTCCTGCGGCCACATCGCCTTCAGCAACTGGTTGGTCGAGACCACCCGGTTCGCGTGGAGCAGCAGGAACCCGAGCGTGGTCCGCTGGATGACGCCGCCCAGCGGCAGCGCACGGCCGTGGTGGACCACCTCCAGGGGCCCCAGCAGCCGGAACACGACCTGCTCCGCCGCCGGGGCGGAGGCGGGCGCGGCCGGCCCGCCCGGCCCCGGGCGTCCGGTGCGGTCGTACGGCCGGTCCGCCGGGGGCTCCGGCGCGAGCAGGGACCGGCTCGGACCGCCCGGGGCGGCCTGGGCCGCACGGCGGTTCCCGGTGGGAAGGGAGCGCAGCCGCAGCGGGTCGGCACCGTTGTCGCGAATGTCTTGAAAGTTGTCAGAAAGGGGCATCCCGCACTCCGGTCGGATATTCGGAAAGGGTCCTCCGCATGAGCGCCGGCTCCAGGTGGCGGACCGGCGCACCGTCCCCGTCGACCTTCCACGAGGTTCGTCGCCGGCCGTCCGGGCTGACCCGGTGGGGCCGGCGCAAGGCTCCGCCTCACAGGGGAGTTGCGTACGCCCGACGCTCGGTTTACCCGGGCGACCGTATTGACCGGGTGATCTGCGTCACACCCGCGAGGGGCGGGCCGTTGCCGGAAGCCGGGGCAATCCGGCGCATTCCGGGGGATGGGGCGTCCACCACCTGGGAAGCGCACCCTGCTTTGTTGCGTCCGTCACGTGCTCGGATTACGGTCCTGTCGCATGAACATGACGAACGCCTGAACCGTACATGCAGACAAGGGCGGCAGATGTCCTCCATTGGTTCACTGGCCTCGTTCGCACTGCTCGTGGGAGGGGTCGCCGCCGCGGTGCGCGTCGCCGCACGGCGCTCCGACCCGCGCGAACTCCCCCATCCGGCGGGCTGGACGCTCGCCGGACGCAGGCTCGGCCCGGGCGGCACGGCCGTCCTGCTGGGCGGCACCGTCTACACCGCCTACACCGTGGTGGCCGTTCCCGGACTCACCTACGCCACCGGCGGGTTCGGGCTGTACGCCCTCGCCTACACCGTGCTGCTGCAGCCCGTCGCCCTGGTCGTCCTTCCCGCACTGCGCGAACTGGCCTCCCGCCACGGGCTGCTGACCGCGGCCGACCTCGCGCTCAACCGGCACGGGTCGCACGCGCTGGCACTCGCGGTCGCCCTCACCGGCATCCTCGCGGCGATGCCCTACCTCGTCCTCCAGGTGGTCGGGCTCGAAGCGGTCCTGCGCGTCATGGGGATCGACCCGCAGGGCCCCGCCGGACTGCTCGGCCTCGCCGGGGCGTTCGTGGTCCTCGCCCTCGTCCTCCTCCCCGGCGGGCTGCGGGCCTGTGCCCGGTTCGCGCGCTTCAAGGCCGTCCTGATCTTCGGCATGCTGGCCGTGGTGCTCCTGATGGCCACCCGCCGGACGGCCGGTCCCGGGCAGGTGTTCGCCGAGGCCGGCCGGCGGCTCTCCGCCGAGGGCCTCGGCTCCGTCGCCCCGCCCGGCTCCCAGGCCGCCTACCTGACGCTCGCCCTCGGTTCGGCGCTCGCCCAGCTGATGTACCCGCAGGTCCTCACCGTGTCCTTCGCCGCCCGCAGCACCGACGCGCTGCGCCGTGCCGTCCTCTCGCTGCCGCTGTGGACCGCCGCGCTGGGCCTCTTCGCCTACCTCGGCTTCGTCGCGCTCGCCCTCGACGTCCGCACCCCCGACGGGCACGCGGAGCTGGCCGTGCCGATGCTGCTCGACCGGCTCGACGCGCCCCCGGTCTCCGGACTGCTCCTCGGCGCACTGGCGATCGCGGCCCTGCTGCCGGCCGCCGTCATGGCCGTCGGGATCGCCACCCTCGTCGCGCGCAACATCTACGCCGAGTACTTCAACCCCACCGCCACCCCGAAGCACGAGGTCAGGGCGGCCGGCCTCGCCGCCGTCGTGATCATCACGGGCGCCCTCGCCTTCGCCCTCGCCCTCCACCCGCAGGACGCGATCAACCTCCACCTGCTCGGCGGGGTCTGGATCAGCCAGACCCTGCCCGCCGTCGGGCTCGCGCCGTTCACCCGCTGGTTCCACCACCGGGCCCTGCTCGCGGGGTGGGCGGTCGGCATGCTCGCGGGCACCGCGCTGGTGGTCAGCGGGGGCTTCTCCTCCGTCGTCGACGTCGGCCTCGGCCTCGTCCACCTCCCCGTGTACGTCGCCGTCACGGCACTCGTCGCCAACCTCCTCGTGGCGCTGGCCCTCACCCCCGTCCTCGACCGCGCCGGTGTGCCGCGGCGGACCGAGCAGCCCGAGGAGGACCGGGATGTCCAGCGCAGGGGCTCGCGATTCGCGGTGCGGGTTGATTGAAGAGGAGCCGGGGCCCGACCACCCCGCCCAGGCGTCCGACGGCACCCGCACGGCCGGTGACCAGGGGGGCGGGCCGCCGCACCGGGACCCGCCGGTCCCGCCGGACGGGTTCGACGCCGGCAACGCCGACCGGGACGCCGCCATCGCCCACCTCTTCGCCACCCACTACCACGGGCTCCTGCGGCTCGCCTTCCTGCTCGGCGCCGACGGGGACACCGAGGACGTGGTGGCCGAGGCCTTCTACCAACTGCACCGCCGCTGGGGCCGGCTGCGGACCCCGGACGCCGCGCTCGGCTACCTCCGCGGGACCGTCTGCAACATGGCCCGGATGCGGCTGCGCCACCTCCGCGTCGTCCGCAAGCACACCCACCACCACGTCGAGCGGCTGGAGCTGTCGGCCGAGACCCAGGCCCTCATCAGGGACGAACACCGTTTGGTGGCCAAGGCGTTGGCGGCCCTTCCGGCCCGGCAGCACCAGGTGCTCGTTCTGCGATACTGGCTCGACCTCAAGGAGGCCGAGATCGCCGAGATCATGGGCATCTCGCCGGGCGCCGTGAAGTCCCACGCCTCCAGGGGGATGGCGAGGCTGAGCAGGATCCTGAAGGGGGCCTAGGCATGGGCGCGTCCACCGAAGACCGGCTGCGTGCCGTCCTCGCGTCCCTCGCGGAGACCGTCGAGGAGCCCCCCGAGGACGCCTACCAGCGTGCCCGGCGGGCGTGGAACCGCTTCGAGCTCCGGCGCCGGGCGGTCATGGTCTCGACCGCCCTGCTGGTCGTCGCCGTCGCCTGCGCGATCGGCCTGTGGGCGCTGTCCGGCGCCTCGGCCGGGCAGCACGTCATCTTCGACGACCACACCCGCCGCCCCGGCACCCTCTTCCCGCCCGGGTCTCCGTAGTGCTCCAGCAGTCGATCGCGACCTGAGGCGGTGTTCTTCCGCGGCGGGTTCCGCGAACGCCGCCTCCACCCGCTCGGGATCCGCGCTGCGAGGCAGTGCGGATCCCGGGTCGTGGCCGCCGCGTGCGGGCCGGTCACCTCCGGTACCGCTGCGCCACCGCGGCGAAGGCGGCCTTGGGTTCCCAGTCCATGTCGGGGTAGGTCTGCCCCCGGCGCCCCCCTTCGAGGAGCTTGACGATGCCCAGGCCGGCCCGGTCCAAGTCGTCCCTGGGGTCGCCGTCGGGGCGGTGCGGGTAGCCGGGAAGGGCGAACAGGAACACGAACGCGCTGTCCACGCCCTCGGTCTCGAAGATCTCCAGCAGTTCGCTCAGATAGGCGGCCTGGCCGGCCTCGTCGCGCTCGTACACGCCGTCCAGTCGTGCAGGGGCCCTGGTCGCCGGGTCGTACTCGACCACGTCCAGCACCCGCCCGCCGCGGTCTCCCGCACCGCGGTAGGCCGCGGTGCCGAACCCGGTGATGGCGAGCGGCTTCGGGCCCCGTGCCAGGGTGCGTACCGCGTCCCGGAACCGGTCGGCGACCTCGGCGGAGCGGATCAGCTCGAACGTCGCGAAGTCGAAGGGGGTCCAGTCGACCTGTTCGAACTGGATGGACGCGTAGGTGAGCCTGCCCTTGAAGTGCTCGCGGACCGCGGCCGCGGCATCCCGGAGGAACGCGTTGATGCGCACGCCGAGCCCGTGCATCGCTTCGGCCCGCCGCTCGGGTCGTCCCATCAGCTGCCCGACTCGTTCCTCGGGGGTGTCTCCGGGCAGGAACCCGCGGTTCATCACGCTCAGCTCGACCCCTGTGACGAACACCACCGCGGCCCCCCGCCGCCGGAGCCGTTCCGCCCGCCCGGCGCAGTCGCGGAAGAGCGTGAGGATCTGCTCCGGATCCAGCTCCAGCGGATAGGGCGAGAACCAGACCTCCAGGCCGAGCTCGGCGGCCGCACCGGCGGCCAGCTCCAGTCGGTCCGGGTCACCGCCGATGATCTGGACCGCGTTGCAGTGCAGGTCGTCGCGGATGACGGCGAGCTCGCGGCGGACCACCGCGGGGTCGAAGTGTTCGCGGGATGTCCGACCGTGCACGACGAATCCCGTGTCGTAGGTCATTCCTCTTGCACGCATGGTGACGTCCTCTCCGTCGGTCTCGGGCGGGTCGAGGCTGACATGAAAAGTGCGCGCACGCAAGTTTGCGTGCGCGCAGGCCTGTGTGGAAGGCTGACACCGTGACGACACCACCGGCAGGGCTGCGGGAGCGGAAGAAACAGGCCACGCGCGTGGCGCTACGTGAGGCGGCCCTGCGCCTGGCCGTGGAGCGCGGGCCGGACCAGGTGCGGGTCGAGGACATCGCCGAGGCGGCCGGGGTCTCGCCGCGCACCTACAACAACTACTTCGCCAGCCGCGAGCAGGCGATCGTCTCCGCTGTCACCGCAGACCGGGAGACGCGGATCGCGGCGGCGGTCGCGGCCCGGCCCGCAGGAACGCGCCTGGCCGATGCCGTCACCGAAGCAGTGGTCGAGCAGTACACGAACACGGGTGAGCACGAGCACCGGGCGCTGCTGCTGATCACGACCCGGACCGCCCTGCGCGACGCGTTCCTCGACGCCACCGCCGGGATCGAGCCCCCTCTCACGGCGGTGATCGCCGAACGCCTGGGTGACGCCGGACCGCACACGGCGCGCGTTCTCGCGGCGAGCGTGGCCGCGGCGGTTCGCATCGCACTGGAAGGCTGGCTCCAGCCGGCCGGGAACGCCGGGAACGCCGGGGGTCCCGGCGTCGGAGGACTGGTCGTGCCCTCCGGCTCACTGCCCGACCGGCTCCGCGCGGCGCTGTCCCCGCTCGCGCCCGCGTTCGACGTCTCCGAGCGACGCACCCGGCCGTGAAGTCGACCCGCCCGGGGCGTCCGCTCGTCGAGGAGCGGATCCGGAAGCCGGTGCAGATGTCGCAATCCACACCGAGCCGGAAGGCCCTCACTCATTTCAAGATCACCACACAGTGAACCCCGTCACCAACCTCCGTGGTCAGTACACCTAGCCGGCCCGGTACGGGGCGAGGTCGGCGGGGTCGTGGGCGCAGATCAGACGTACCTCGTCCGGCCGGGTGCGGCGCAGCTCGCGCAGGCGCTCGCGGTTGTGCAGACGGGCGCGGTTGTCGACGGCCATCATGCGCTGGAAGGCCGTCAGCGCGGGCGGCCGGCGGGGGGAGGCGGGGTCGGTGTCGGTGCGCGAGAAGTAGGCGTCGCCGCAGTGGAGCAGCCAGCCGTCGGCGTCCCGGACGGCGACGCCGCAGTGGCCCCGGGTGTGCCCCGCCAGCGGGACGAGCAGGAGACCGGGCGCCTCGCGCGGCAGGATCGGGAGCGCCCGGAATCCGTACCAGTCCTCGGTGGCGGCGTCCGCCCGGTGCTCGGCCCAGCGCGGACCGTGGGCCCACTGGACCGGGCGGTAGCGGTCCCGCTCACCGCGGGTGGGCGGCGCCGTGGCGGCCCGCAGCTCGTCGGCGAGGACGTGGACCTCGGCGTGCGGGAAGTCGCCGATCCCGCCGGCGTGGTCGGGGTCGAGGTGGGTCAGCACGATGTGCCGGACGTCGCGCGGGTCGTGGCCGAGCGCGCGGACCTGGTGCAGAGCGGTGCGAGCGGGTTCGAGCCGGGGCCGCACGGTGCCGAGGAAGGCACGCCCGAGCCGGCGGGGGTCGGCGACATCGCCGGTCCCGAAGCCGGTGTCGACCAGGATCAGCCCCTCCGCCCCCTCCACCAGCAGGCAGTGGGCCGAGAGGTGCCCGACCAGCGGTCCGCCGGCGCCCAGCAGCAACCTGCCCCCGACCGGGCACATGGTGGCGCAGTCCAGGTGATGGATGGTCATGTCGTCTCCGGAGGGCTCGGGTTCGGGTTGGGGTCCAGGGTCGGGTTGGGGGTTCGGATTCGGGCTCAGGGTCGGGGTCGGGGCCCGGCCCAGGGTCGGTCGTCCGGGGCGGCGCACCGGCTCACGCGATCCGCATCCGGCGGCGGCCCCGGGGGTCGTCGGCCGCGGCGGCGGGTGGCGGTGCGAGCAGCCGGTCCAGCTCCTCGGCCGGTCGGGCGTCCCCGTGCGCGGTGTACAGCTCGCTCGCCGCCCGCAGGTGCTCGCGGGCCTCGTCGGCCCGGCCCGTCCCGGCCAGGAAACCGGCGAAGTGCCGCTGCGTCAGGGCGTGCAGCCGCACGTTCCCGGTCGACCGGCACAGCCGCAGCGCCTCCCGCCAGACCCGTTCGGCCGCCGTCCGCTCGCCCAGCGCCTGAAGGGCGAGGGCCTCGCTGACCATCGCCCAGAGATGGGCGTTGGCCGTCGGGTTGTCCGCCAGCAGGGCGCGGGTCTCCCGCGCGTGGTCCAGCGCCGCCGCCGGCTCGCCGAGGACGACCTTGACCGCCGCCGCGTTGCTGAGCACCGTGGCGGCGTGCTCGCGCAGCCCGCTCGCCCGGATCAGGTCGAGGGCGGCCTGCGAGAGCCGGTCGGCCCCGGCCGGGTCGCCGGACAGCGCGGCCATGGAGGCGCGTACCGAGAGGGCGTGGATGTGCAGGTCGCCGTCGTCCGGGGTGGTCCGGGCGACGGCCTGGGCGGCGAGCGGCAGCGCCTCGGCGACGTGTCCGGCGGAGCCGAGCGCGCAGGCCGTCGCCGCCTCCATGGCGGCGAGGCCCTCGCGGCCGCCGTCCAGCCGGGCGGCCCGCAGCCCGATCCGCAGGCAGCCGAGCCGGTCGGAGACGCGTCCGGCGCCGTAGTACAGGGTGGCCGTCACCCGGGCCAGGCGCCAGGCGCGTTCGTGCTCGCCGCGGTCGGTGGCGGCCGTCACCAGCGCGCGCAGCACCGGCTCCTCGGCGTGGCACCAGGCGAGCGTGGACGGCGCGTCGGCGAGCCGGGGCAGTGCCAGCGGCCCCGGCCCCGTCGGCCGGAACGGCTCGTGGAACGGGTTCATCCGCTGCACGGCCAGGCCGGCGGCGACCAGCTCGTAGTCGGCCAGGCTCCGGAACGCCTGCCGCCGGCGCCCCTCGGGAAGCCGCTCGAACAGCTCCGCGCCGTAGAGCCGGACGAGGTCGTGCCGGCCGAAGCGGCCGGGCGAGGGCTCGGTCAGCAGGTGGTGGGCGGTGAGCGGGCCGAGCGCCTGCCGGGCGGCAGCGGCGTCCGTGCCGAGCAGGGCGGCCGCCGCGTACGGGTCGGCCTCGGCGCCGGGGTGCACGGTCAGCAGTGCGAGCAGGCTCCGCGCGCCGTCCGGCAGGTGCGGGTAGGTCAGGGAGAGCGCCGTCCGGACACTGGTCACCCCGCCCGGGGTGCCCAGGGAGGCCAGCCGGGTCCGCTCGTCGGAGAGCTCCTCCACCAGGTCCGCGACCCGCCAACCGGGGCGGGCGGCGAGCCGGGCGGCCACGATGCGCAGCGCGAGCGGCAGCCGGTCGCAGAGCCCGACCAGCCGTCCGGCCGCGTCCGGCTCGGCCGCCACCCGCTCGGCCGTCAGCTGCCGCTCCAGCAGCCGGCGGGCGTCCCCGGCGGGCAGCGCGTCGAGCTGGAGCAGGGCGGCGCCGTCGGTGACCACCAGGTCCTCCAGGCTGTTCCGGCTGGTGACCACCGTGGCGCAGCCGGGCCCGGAGGGCAGCAGGCCGGCGACGTCGGCGACGCACCGGGCGTTGTCCAGCACGACGAGCAGCCGGCGCCGGCCGGTCTGCTCCCGGAAGAGCGCCGCCCGCGCGTCCCGCTCCTCGGGGATGGCCGTCTCGGGCACGCCCAGGGCCCGCAGGAAGCCCCCCAGCACCTGCCCGGGGTCGCCCGGACCGGCCGGGTCGAAGCCGCGCAGGTCCGCGAAGAGCCTGCCGTCCGGGAAGCCCGCCGCCGCGCGGTGCGCCCAGCGGACCACCAGCGCGGTCTTGCCCACGCCGGCCGGGCCGGCCACCACGGCCAGGCCGTCCCCGCTGCGGTCCGGGCCGCACTGCTGGTCCAGCCAGCCGTCCTCGGTCGCGCGGCCGACGAAACCCCGGGGCGGGGAGGGCAGTTGGCCGGCGACGGGCACGGGCACGGGCACGGCGGGCATGCCGGGGGCCCCGGTGGCGGGACCGGTGCCCTGGGCGGTGGGCCGGTCGGTGGGCGACTGTTCGGCGACCCGGTCGGCGGTCAGGACCGCGGTGAGGGCCGCCTGGAGCGCGGGGCCCGGCGTGACGCCCAACTCCTCGTCCAGCCGCACGCGGGTCCGGTGGTAGACGCGGAGCGCGTCCGGGCCGCGACCGCCCTGGTGCAGGCAGCGCATCAGCAGGGCTGTGGTGGGCTCGCGCAGCCCGTCCGCACGGACGCTCTGCTCCAGCGCGGGGACGGCCGTGTGGCCCTGCCCGAGCCGCAGCTGCCGCCCGGCCCACGCGGTCAGGGTCTCCGTGCGGGTGTCGTCGAGCCGGTCGGCCAGGGCGGCGCAGAGCGGGGTGGCCGGGAGGTCGGCGAGTGCCGCACCCCGCCAGAGCCGCAGCGCCTGCTGGAGCAGGGCGGCGGCGGCCGCGTCGTCGGCGGTCGTCGCGGCGCGTGCGGCCAGCGCCCCGGCGGCGAGCGCGTCCACCGCCCCGGGCTCGCCGGTCAGCTGGTAGCCGGGCGACCGGGTGAGCAGCGTGAACCCCGAACCGGCCAGGACCTTGCGCAGCGCCGCGACGTGCCCCTGCAAGGCCGCCCTCGCTCGGGTCGGCGGCGCGTCGGCCCAGAGCAGCTCGAAGAACCGCTCGACCGGCACCGCCCGCCCGAGTTCCAGCGCGAGCAGGGCGAGCACCGCCCGTCGCTGCGCGCCGCCGACCCCGGCGGCCTCGCCGTCCGCGAGCCGGAGCTCGACCGGGCCGAGCAGCCGTATCCCCATGTCCCGTCCCGCCTGTGCCGCCGTGTCCGCGAAGGTCGCGGGCAGCCTACCGGCGAGTAGGGTGCCGACGGCACCCGCCGTCCGCCGGGGGCGCCGACGGCCCTGCGGCGGTGGCCGTCCTGCTCGGCCGCGTGCCGCGCGAAGGCGCTGACTTGGCGTCAGGTCGCGTCGCCGGAGGTGGCGGAGGGGGCGGAGGTGGTGGCCCGGTGCGGGGCGACGCCGGGGGTGAGGAGGAAGCGCTCCGGGCGGTCCGGGGTGCGGCGCTCCTCGGGGGCGAGGAGGTCCCGGCGGGCCAGCCAGACGAGGAGCCGGGCGCGGCAGTGCTGGTCACGGTCGTCGTCCGCCAGCCCCACCTCCGCGCGCTCCCGGGGGAGGGGGAGGCCGGTCTCGCGGAGCAGGACCCGGGTCGGACGGCCGTCCTCGCCCGGCAGCACGTCGAGGACGGAGAAGTGCGAGCCCGGCGGGAACACCACCTCGTGCTCACCCTCCTCGGCGAACACCGCCGTCCGCCGGCCGGTGGCCGACCAGACGGCGAACTCGACCGGTGTCCCCAGCTCGACGTCGTGGGAGGGGAGACCGACGACCGGTGCAGGTTCGGTCAGCCGGGCCCCGGGGACGTAGTGCCGCAGCTCCTCCGCGGTCGCGTGGGCGCCGAGCAGCACGGCGCCGTGGTGGCTCGGCAGCCTGCGCAGGCCGGATCCGAGGCAGGCCAGGAACGCGTCCAGCGGCCCCGGGTCGGGCCGGCGGGCCGCCTCGACCAGCTCCGTGCGGGAGACCGGGGCACCGGGGTCGGCGTGATGCAGGAACACCGCAGCGAGGTCGGTCTTCAGCTCGTTGAGATCGTCGCGGCCTCCGGAGCGCAGGGCCGGAAGCCGGGTGGCCACCTGGTCGGCGTGGCTGGCGCAGCGCTGGAAGTGGCCGCCCAGGAGGTCCTTGACGGCGGCGCGTTCGGCGGCGGTGCTCGGGCGGGCCGGTGCGGCGGCCGTCTCGGGCCCGAAGGGCCGGGCGGGGCCCGGGGCGGTGGCGGGGGTGTGGGCGGGTGCGGTCTCGGTCTCGGGCCCTTGACCGGGGCCGGGTGCTGGTGCCGGTGCCTCGGAGGCGGCCGCCTCCGCGTCCGGCACGGTGTCCGGTGCCTGGTCGGTGTCGGGTGCGGCGTCCACCTCCGACGCAGAGTCGACGTCCGACGCAGGATCCAGGTCGGGCCCGGGGTGAGTGTCCGGCGTGGGGTCGGTGTCGGGTGCGGCGTCCGCGTCCGCGTCCTCGTTCGCGTCCGGCGCGGCGTCCGCATCTGGCCGTACGGGCCGGTCGGCGTCGAGCTTCCCCGGTGTGGTGGCGTCGGGGCTCGCCACTCCGCGGACCGTCAGCCGCGGCGCGGGCGCGCCCTGCCCGGCGAGCGCGGTCACCAGGTCGCCCGCACCGGCCGCCACGTCCGGCGGTACGGGCCGGCCTTCCTCACCGACGATCAGCAGCGGTCCTGCGGGGTCGGGGTCCAGCAGCCGCGGTGCCAGGTCCTGTGGCGGGTCCCCGGGGCGAAGCCAGAGGCCGGCCGGCACGGCCTCCAGGAGCCACCCCGGCACCGCGGCCGCGAAGAGCGCCGGCCCGCACGGCGACAGGCCGGCCGGTGCGCTGCGCCAGGCGGAGGCCACGACACGGCGCAGGCCGGCCGAGGCGGTGAGTTCGGTCAGCCACGGTTCCCAGGCCGGGACTCCGTCGGCGTCCAGGACGCGGGCGGAGAAGCCGCCGGCGGTGCGCTGCGGCAGACCGACGGCCACGCGGACGTCGCGTTCCAGTTCGGCGGCGAGCCCGGCGGCGAGCACGGTGAGCGCGGCGGTGGGCGCCCAGGGCGCGCTCAGCAGCAGTCCGGCGGGCGGCCGGGGGAACAGCCGGCGGGTGGTGGCGGCCAGGCGGTGGGCCTGCGGCAGCGGCTCGCCGGGGCGGCCGACGAGCAGGACCAGGGTGCCCTCCCCGGCCTCGGCCCGGGCCGGCGCTCCGGGAGTCCCGGCGAGCGGGTCCGGGCCGAGGCCGATCCGGAAGCCGCCGGTGAAGGGGGTGGCCGGGAGGTCGTCAGGGCGGTCCGGCACGGGGGTCTCTGCGGTCACCGGACCGGTCCGGACACCGGGGGGAGCGGCCGGGCTCGCCGGCCCGTCCGTGGACGGGCTCGGGGGCGTCGGCGCGCTCGCGGGCACCGGCTCCGGCGCGGTGGCAGCCGGCGGCGGCGGGGGAGCGCCGACGCTCGTGAGCGGTCCCGCCGGGGCGGCGGGGACGGGCGCCTCGGCGGCCGGCGCGGGCGCCGGGGCCACCACCCACCCCGGTGTCGGCGTCGGCGCTGGCGCTGGTGCCACGGCCCGGCCGGCGGGTGCCGTGGCCCAGCCCTGCACCGGTACCGCCGGCGCGACCGCGACCGGGATCGGGGCCGGTGCCAGATGGGGTGCCGCGTTGACGACCGCCGGGACCACCCCGGACCGGGCGGCGCCGCCCCGGTGGGAGAGCGGCCAGACCGGGCCGAGCCGGCGGACCACCCCGGCGGGCGTGCAGAGCCACCAGGACGACGGGACGCCGCCCTCCGGACCGGTCGTCAGCAGCGTGCCGTCCGGGCGCAGCGTCACGACCCCGTCCGGGGCGACGATGCCGATCCCGGTCAGCTCGGCGACCTGTTCGGACGGCCGCCGCCCTTCGGCCGGGGCGGCGGCCAGCCCGGAGGCGGCGAGGACCAGAGCGGTGGCCCCCCTCGCGGAAACCGTGCGGATCAGCTCGTCGAGCCGCTCGAACAGCACGTCCGGCGCGTCGGGGGCGGCGGCGAGCACGGTCACGGTGCGCACCACCGGCTCCAGCCGCGCCAGCGCTGTGGTCAGCGCGGGAGGCAACGTCGTCGGCCCGCCACTTCCGCCGTCGCCCGGGGCGATGACGAAGTGCGGGCCCGCCTGGTGCAGGGTCGAGGGGCGGGAGCCGGCCGCGGGCCGGGGCGCGGCGGGGCCGAGGCGGCGGGCCAGCCGGCGCCAGGCCGGTGCGGCACCTGCGGCCGGGTCGTCACCGCGCCCCGCGCCGACCGTCTGTCCTGCTGTGCTCAACGCTCTGCCCTCTCGCCGCCGGCCGCGGCTGCGGCGGGTTCCAATCGGCTCTACGGGCGCCGGACCGAAGGTGGTTCAGCCGCCGGACCGAAGCCGGACCGAAGCCGGACCGAAGCCGGACCGAAGCCGGACCGAAGCCGAAACCGGGGCCGTAGCCGTATCCGTAGCCCTGGCCGAGGCCGAAGCCCGGGCCGCAGGCCCCGGCCCGGCCTCAGAACCCGCCGTCCTCCGACCCCTCCTTCTCCTCCTCCGCCAGGATCGCGGTCTGCACCTGCACCGTGCGGCGCCGGGTGACGTAGAGGCCACGGCCGGCCGGGAAGGTGCGCGGCTTGAGGTTGCCGAACACGTAGCCCTCGCTGGGCGGGCAGGAGAGCAGCATCACCGGGGTGTTGACCTCCTCCAGCTTGCGCAGCAGGGCGTCGGACATCGCGCGGGCGATGCCGTTCGCACTGCGGGCGACGATCAGGTGCAGGCCGAGTTCGGCGCCCTGGGCCAGGTAGTCGAGCAGGGCCGAGAACGGGTGGCCGCTCATGCTGCCGGAGGCGCCCGACACGAGTTCGTAGTCGTCGACCAGGATGAAGAGTTCGGGCCCCTCCCACCAGTCCCGGAGCTTCAGCCGGGCGGGCGTGATGTCGGCGCCGGGAAGGCGGTTCGCCATGGCCCGGGCCGCGCCGTCGACGATCTGCCGCAGGACGTCCAGGGCGACCGCGTGGCCCAGCCGGTACTCGTCGGGGACGGCCTCGTAGAGCTCGCGGCGGTAGTCGACCAGCATGATCCGTGCCTGGTCGGGGGTGTAGGCGCCGGTGATGGCGGCGGTGGCCAGCTTCAGCAGGTTGGTCTTGCCCGACTCGGTGTCGCCGACCACGAGCAGGTGCGGCGACTCCTCGAAGTCGTGCCACAGCGGCGCGATGGTGGTGTCCTGCAGACCGATCGGGATGCGCAGCCGGCCCTCGGGGGCGGGCAGCGTGGCGGCGTCGACGGTGAGCGGCAGCATCCGGACCTCGGGCGCGCGCGGGCCGGTCCAGTGGTCGGCGATCGCGTCGACGAGGTCCGCGACGCCCTCCCCAAGGTCGTCGGTGCCGCTGTTGCCGTCCAGCCGGGGTAGGGCCGTGAGGAAGTGCATCTGGTCCTCGGTGAGGCCGCGGCCGGGGACCTTCGGCACCTTCGCGGCCGCCCGCATGTTGATCGCGGAGTCGACCGCGTCGCCGAGCCGCAGCTCGAACCGGGTGCCCAGCAGGTCGCGCAGCGCGCCGGTGACCTCGCCCCAGCGGGTGGTGCCGACGATCAGGTGGATGCCGTAGTTGAGGCCGCGCTGGGCGATCAGGGTCAGCGCGGGGGCGGCGTCCGGGAACTCCTGGCGGATGGTGTTCCAGCCGTCGATGACCAGGAAGACGTCGCCGTGCCGCTCGTCGGGCAGTTCGCCGGCCGCCCGGCGCCGGCGGAAGGAGGCGACGGAGTCGATGCCCAGCTCCGCGAAGCGCTGCTCGCGGTGGACCAGGATGGCGTTGACCTCCGCGATGGTGCGCACCACCCGCTCGGGGTCGTGCCGGCCGGTGACCCCGCCGACGTGCGGGAGGCCGCGCAGCGCGGAGAGCGTGCCGCCGCCGAAGTCGAGGCAGTAGAACTGCACTTCGGCCGGCGTGTGGGTGAGTGCGAGGCCGGTCATCAGGGTGCGCAGCAGGGTGCTCTTGCCGCTCTGCGGGCCGCCCGCGATGCCGACGTGGCCGTCGGCGGCCGAGAGGTCGGCGGTGAGCAGGTCGCGCAGCTGCTGGAAGGGGCGGTCGACGACGCCGATCGGAACCGTCAGGGTGCCGCGGAGGGCCGGGTCCTCGACGGTCAGGCCGTGCTCCGAGTGCGGCGCGAGCGGCGGCAGCAGTTCGTCCAGCGTCGGCGCCGCGGCCAGCGGCGGCAGCCAGACCTGGTAGGCCGGGGGACCGGCGTCGGTGAGCTTATCCGCCACGATCTCCAGCAGGCTGCGGGTCTCCTGGGGAGCCGTCGCCTCCTCGGGCGTCTCCTCGACGGGCGCGAGGGGCCGGCGCGGCGCGACGTACCCGGTGCCGTAGGCGGCGACCTGGCCGGCCACCACCTCCTGGCGGGCGGCGCGGACCCTGGCCCTGTACGGGCCGGAGACGTACGCGGCCTTGAACCTGGTCAGGGTGGCGATGTCGCTGCGCAGGAACCCGTTGCCGGGCTGGGAGGGCAGCTGGTAGGCGTCCGGGACCCCGAGGACGCCGCGGCTCTCCATCGCGGAGAAGGTCCGCAGGCCGATCCGGTAGGACAGGTGGGACTCCAGGGCGTGCATCCGGCCCTCGTCCAGGCGCTGCGAGGCGAGCAGCAGGTGCACGCCGAGGGAGCGGCCGAGCCGGCCGATCATGATGAAGAGCTCCATGAAGTCGCGGTGCGCGGCCAGCAGTTCGCTGAACTCGTCGACCACCACGAACAGCGTCGGCATCGGCTCCAGAGCCGCCCCGGCGGCGCGCGCCGTCTCGTAGTCCAGCAGCGAGGTGTAGTTGCCGGCCGCCCGGAGCAGCTCCTGGCGGCGGACCAGCTCGCCGTGCAGGGCGTCGCGCATCCGGTCGACCAGCTCGGCCTCGTCGGCCAGGTTGGTGATGACCGCCGAGGTGTGCGGCAGCCGGTCGAGGCCGAGGAACGTCGCGCCGCCCTTGAAGTCCACCAGGACGAAGTTCAGCACCTCGGAGGAGTGCGTGACGGCGAGTGCCAGCACCAGCGTCCGCAGCAGCTCGGACTTGCCCGAGCCGGTCGCCCCGATCAGCATCCCGTGCGGGCCCATGCCGCCCTGCGCCGACTCCTTGATGTCCAGTTCGACGGGCGAGCCGTCGCCGGAGACCCCGAGCGGGACGCGCAGGCGGTCCGCGATGCCGCGGCGGGCCCAGTTCTCGGCGACGTCGTGCTGGTACAGGTCGCGGATGCCGAGCAGCGACGCGAGGTCGAAGTCGGCGTCCAGCGGCTCCCCGGCCTCCGTCGTGTCGCCGATCCGGAACGGCGCCAGCGCGGCCGCCAGCCGGCGGGCGGCGGTGGCCGGCAGGGCGTCGGGCCGGCCGAGGTCGGTGACGTCGTCCCGGTGGTTGCGGTCCGCGCCGACCATGGCCAGCGCACCGTCCTCGATCCGCAGCCGCAGCCGGAACCGCGACGGCTTCCATTCCAGGGTGTCGCCGAGGTCGATCAGGGTGGCGTTGCGGTAGCCGGCGAGGGCGGCCCGGCTGGTGGGGCCGGCCTGCGGGCCGTCCAGCACGATCACGGTGAACGGCTCGTCCCGGCCGGGCTGGGTGTCCGGCTCGTACGGCGGCCGGGCCGCGAACTCGCCGCCGAGCAGCTGCTCGATCTCCGCGACCGAGCCCGCCACCAGCCGCACCGGGCCCACCCCGTCGGTGTCCACCGGGTGGAGGGCGTGCGGCAGCCACTTGGTCCACTCCCACTCGGCGCGGTGCTCCGCGTCGGTGACGACGGCGATCTGCAGCTCGTCGGGGGCGTGGAACACGGCCAGCTGGGCCAGCATCGCGCGGGCCAGGTCACGGGCCGCCGCGCGGTCGTCGGCGCGCAGCAGGACCTGCGCGTAGCCCCGCAGGTAGACCGCGATCGGCTGGTCGGCGACGGTGCCGTAGGCGTTGATGAAGCGGCGCAGCGCGTGGGCGCAGAGCGGCTCCAGGTCCTCGACCGGCTTGGTGGCCAGCGGCGCGAGCCGCACGGCGAGGCGCTGCGGACCGGTGCCGATCCGCACGTCGCCGAAGTCCGGGTGCGCGCTCCGGCGCTCCCACAGACGGGAGGTGCGGGCCAGCGCGGCCAGGGCGGACGGGGCGGGGTGGCGCCAGGCCAGGGCCTCCTGCTGACGGGCGATGTGGCCGCGCACCTGGCGGCGGATCTGGGAGAGGTAGCGCAGGTAGTCACGGCGCTCGGCGCGCAGTTCCCGCTTGCGGTCGCTGGAGCCGCGGATCAGCTGGGTGACGAGCATGCCCACGGCGGAGAGCCCCATCATGCCCATCGCGATGTACATGAGGATGCCGCCGCTCTCGCCCGGCCGCAGGAAGATGAACACCATCGAGAGCGAGCTCAGCGCCATCGGCGCCATGCTGATCACGCTCGCCATCCCGCTCTGCTGCTCGGGGAGGCCGGGCGGCTCCTGCAACTGGATCTCCCCGTCGGGCATCTCCGGGCCGGGGCGCCGGGGAGGACGGTTGACCAGCACCACGCTCAACGAAGGGCTCCTCGCGATGGGGGACGGCCGGCCGGTGATCCGCGGCCCGGGACGCGTGTCGTCCGTCAGGGGACACGGACGGCGGCCCGCCGCGGGTTCACGGGCGGCTGCCCCGGCGGGCGGTGGACCCCGGGGCCCGCCGCCCCGGCGCACCTCGGGCCCGGCACCCCGGCGCACCTCGGGCCCGCCGCCCCGGCGCACCTCGGGCCCGGCACCCCGGCGCGTTCCGCCGGGCGGTGAACCTCCCGGGCCCCGCCCCACGTAACTCCCGGTGCGGGCGGCGCCCCGGCTGCTCCTCCCCCAGGCGGCCGGGGCGCCCGCCCCGCCAGGACCGTCCCGCCGAGGTGCGCCGCCACGCCGCCGCCCCGGCCGGTCCGCTGGAGATTCCCGGGTCGTCGGAGGGTAGGAGAGCCTTGAACGGGACCGCCGTTGCCGGACTGTGCCGACTGAGGTTCCGGACACCCGACGCGGTGTTCGAACTCGCGGTGCCGGCGGACGTTCCGCTGGCCGACCTGCTGCCGGCCGTGCTCGGTTACGCGGGCCCCGGGGTGGACGAGCAGGGAGTCGACCACGACGGCTGGGTGCTCCAACGGCTCGGCGGCGCGCCGCTGGACGAGGAGCTCAGCGCGGACGCGCTCGAACTGCGCGACGGCGACGACCTCTACCTGCGTCCGCGCCGCGACGCGCTGCCGGAGGTGCACTTCGACGACCTGGCGGACGGCGTCGCCACCGGGATGCAGGCCCGCCCCGACACCTGGCGGCCCGCGCTGACCCACCACCTGGCGGTGGGGCTGGCCGTAGCCGTCCTGGCGGGCGGGCTGGCCCTGCTGCTGCTCCCCGGGCCGCAGTCCACCCGGGACCTGGCCGCGGCCGTCACCGGCGTCCTGCTGCTGCTCGGCGCCGTCAGCGCCTCCCGGGCGGTGGGCGACGCCGGTGCGGGAACCGCGCTGGGCGCCATGGCCGTGCCCTACCTGGCCCTGGCCGGCGGCCTGCTGCCGACCGGCGGAGGGGCCGGCGTGGCCGGGGCCCGGCTGCTGGCGGGCGGCTCCGCCGCCGCCGGCGCGGCGGTCCTCGCGGTGGCCGCCGTGGGCTGCTCGGCGCCGCTGTTCCTCGGCGCCGTCCTGGTGGCCCTGCACGTGGTCCTGGCCGGCGTGCTCGTGCTGAACGGTGTGACCGCACCCGAGGCGGCGGCGGTCCTCGCCGTGCTGGCGGTGGTCATCGGCGCCTTCGTCCCCGGGATCTGCTTCCGGCTGTCCGGACTTCGGCTGCCCGCCCTGCCCCGCAACGCCGACGAGCTCCAGGAGGGGATCGCCGCCTTCCCCAGCGCCACCGTGCTGAGCCGCAGCGCCGTCGCCGACGGTTACCTGACCTCCTTCCACCTGGCACTCGGGCTGGTCCTCACCCTCTGCACCACCGTGATCGGGGTGGCGGAGGGCTGGGCCGCGGAGTCCCTCACCGCCGCCCTGTCCGTCCTGCTGCTCCTGCACGCCCGGGCCGTCGGGAGCATCCCGCAGCGGCTGGCCGTCCTGCTGCCGGGCGTCTACGGGCTGGCGCTGCTCACCGGTGGCGCCGCGCTCGGCCAGGGGACCGGCGGCCGCCTGCTGCTGCTCGCCGGACTGCTCGCCGTGGCCGCCGCGCTGGCGATCGCGGCCTGGACCGTACCCGGACGCCGGCTGCTGCCGTACTGGGGGCGGGCCGCCGACCTGCTGCACTCGGCCGTGGCGATGGCCGTGCTCCCGCTGGCGCTGGCCGTGGCCGGGGTCTACCACGCACTGCGGGCCATCGCCGGCTGAGCCTCCCTGACGGCCCCCAAGGTCCCGACGGCCCACCACCTTCCGCCGCCCCGAGGAGAACCACGAGATGCAGTCGAAGCGCGACCAGGTGCAGGCCCACCTGTTCGTGATGGGCAGGCTCGCCACCGGCATGCTCCGCGGCGAGCCCGACGCCCCGGACACCCCGTCCGGACGCACCTCGCGGGGCACCATGACGGGGCTGGTCATCGCCGTCCTGGTGTGCCTGGGCGTCGCCGTTTACGGCGCGCTCGTCCCCGGCGGCGCCACCGGTTGGAAGAAGCCCGGCACCCTGGTGGTGGTCAAGGAGAGCGGCGCCCGGTACCTCTACCTGGACGGCAGCCTGCACCCCGTGCTGAACGAGGCCAGTGCCCGGCTGCTGGCCGGCGACCAGCTGGTGGTCGACCAGGTCAGCGTGAAGTCGCTGGCCGACACCCCGCGCGGCGCCCCGATCGGCGTCCTCGGAGCCCCCGACGGCCTGCCCGGCCCGGACCGGCTCGCCGACGCGCCCTGGCTCGCCTGCGCCGTCAGCGGGCCCGCCCCGTCCGGCGGCCGCCGCCCGGAACTGGCCCTGGCGGTCGGCCCCGGCAACCGGGGGACGAGCCTCACGGACGGCCAGGGCGCACTGGTGGTCGCGCCCGACGACACCCAGTACCTGCTCTGGCACGGCCGCCGGCTCCGCCTGGACACCCGCAACAACGCCCGCCTGGCCCTCGGCCAGGCCGCCGTCACCGCCCATCCGGTCACGGCCGCCTTCCTCAACGCGCTGGCCGCCGGACCGGACCTCACCGCCACCGTCCCGGACGGCCGGGGCAACGCGGGCCCGCAGCTCACCGCCGGCCCCACCAGGATCGGCCAGCTCTTCACCGGCCCCGGCGGCGACCCCTACCTGCTGACCGCGGCGGGCCTCACCCCGCTCAGCCGGATGGCCTTCGAGCTGCTGCGCAACGACCCCCGCACCCAGAGCGCCGCCTACCAGAACGCGGCCGTCACCCCCGCCGCCCTCAGCCCGGCCGACCTCGCCGCGCACACCGCCCCGGCCGCCCAGGCCCCACCCGCCGCCGGGCTGCCCACCGCGCCGCCGGAGCTGGTGACGATCCCCCAGAGCCGGGGCGTCTGCGCCGAGCTGCGGCTCACCGACCAGGCGCCGACCACCTCCGTCAGCCTGCTCGACGCCTCCGCCGTCGCGGGCCCGCCGCCGGCCGCCCAGCCGGGCGTGGAGCCGGCCTGCGCCGGTGCCGACAGCATCGCCGTCCGGCCCGGCGGTGGCGCCCTGGTCCGTGCCCTGTCCGGTGCGGGCGTCGGAGCCACCCTCTACCTGGTCACCGATGCCGGGGTGAAGTACCCGCTCGCCTCGGCGGCCGTCGCCAAGCAGCTCGGGTACGGCGACACCGTCCCGTCGGCCGTTCCGGAGGGCCTGCTGACCTTGTTCCCGACCGGGCCCAGCCTCGACCCGGCCGCGCTGACCGGCGCGGCCGGCCCGGCCGCCCGTTCGGCCGCCCCGACCTGCGCGCGCTGACGCCCGACCGGACCGCCGCCCCGCTGAACCCACCTGCGGCACCGGCCCGTTGAACGGGATGAGCGGGTCCTTCGACCCCTCCCCGCGGCGGCCGCCGCACGTCCGCACACCGACGAAGGGACCCCGGTGACCACTCCCAACCCCGGCACTCTCCAGATCGACAACACGACGATCAAGAACGTGCTCCACACGGTGGAGACGCACATGAGCAGCATGAAGGCCGCCGGCGCCAACGTCGAAGCCATCAACACCGAGATCCACGAGCACTTCCAGGCCGCCTGCAGCAGCGTCTTCGTACAGAAGATGAAGGAATGGCACGAGGAGTACGTCCAGCTCTCGCGGGAGTACGACCGCTTCCACGCCGACCTCCTGGCGGGCAGCGGGACGGTCTTCGCCGGCCATGACAGTGCCTACAACGTGGCCGGGCAGGTCGGCGGAGGCTACTCCGCCATGGTGGAGTCCGGCCTCAACCCCAAGGCGCACTGACGCCCTCTCCCCTTCCGTTCCCCCATCCGATCCGCGCAGTGCCCTCGCGCCGTCCGTGCGTTCGCTTCCACGGCTGAACGAGGTCGCACGGCGACCCATCGAAAGGACCTCCTCCCATGACGACCCCTGCGCCCTCGGGCATCAGGCTCCAGCACGCCAACATCGACGACGCGGCGGACGACCTGGTCGCCGCCGGCAATACGATGCAGTCGGAGATGGAGAGCTTCCGCGACGCGCTCCGCAAGGACCAGGCGAACCTCAGCGGTGAGCTCGCGACGGCCGCCAAGAACTTCGCCGATCACCTGGACGCCCTCGACACCGTCATGAGCGGACAGGTCACCGACGCGGCCAACAAGCTGCGCGAGATGCACGGCCTGCTCCGTGACGCGGACCGCCGTGGCGCCGCGGGTGTCGGCTGATGACCGCGGTGAACCGGGGGTGCGGAGGGGGCGGACACGATGGCTGAGCCGGGGCCGGGCGGCGTCGACCTCCACCACACGCTCAGCGTCAACCACGACGACCTGGAGTACTTCGCCAACGTCCAGCTGAAGAACTTCCTGGACCAACTGGCCTCCGACCCCGGGTACAAGGCGATGCTCTCCTTCGGCGGGATCGAGCCCGGTGAGTACACCCAGCTGTACACGGGATTCGCCGGCTCCTTCCCCCTCGCGGGCTCCGTCAAGGCCAAGTTCGCGGCACTGGCCAAGGGGTTGGCCTCGGACCTCAAGGAAGCCGGTCTGCAGATGACCGACGCCCAGCTGGAGATCCTGAAGGCGATGCAGATCATGGACAGCGCCCACGAGGAGGCGATCACGACCGCGGAGATGTTGCAGATCCTCAACAAGGTCATCGCTTCGGCTCCTCCGAAGTCCGCCTAGTAGAAGCCGGGTTGATCGACCCGTCCGGTGAGCCCCAGGGTTCACCGGACCCCGCCGTTCCCCGGGGGCCCGTCGTCCGGACCCACCCCCTGCAGCGCCCCACCGGATAGGAGACAGCGAAGCCCATGGCCACGATGCGATGGGAGGACGTCCTCAAGACGTTCGCCTCCGAGGCTCAGCGCACCGCGAAGATCGTCACCAGGGAGGAGGTCGCGGGGCCCTCGGCCGACAAGCCCTGGTTCAGGCCGATCAACAAGATGGTGGCCGGTGGGGGCTACTACACCAATGCGACAGCCGCCGACGGCCGGTACTCCGGGATGGGGTCACCCGATATCTGGTGGGCGTGGAACTACTCCATCGGCCTCGCTCACTACAACTACTCGATCACGTTGAGCGTCAACTACACCGACTGGGGCAACGACACGGACAAGCCGTTGTCCAAGTTCCTCAACCAGCATCGCGAGATCTTCGCGCCGCTCATGCCGGGTGGGACGGGCAACGACACGGTCAAGTCAGCGAGCCTGAGAGCCGGCGCGACGGGCATCGGGCAGGTCAGGTCCTGGCTGAACACCTGGGTGCCGGTGGTGAAGGAGTGGGCGGAGAAGCTCGACGCGCCGGACAGCGCCTGGCAGGGGAGCGCGGCAGGCGCGTTCAAGACGCTCCTCAACCAGTACGCGTTGGAGCTGGACGGCATGCGGCTGCAGCTTGAGAAGGAGCCGTTCGAGACCGATCTCAACGCGGCCGCCAACGCCATCGACTACGCGATCACGGGACTCCACTACGTCCAGGAGTGGTACTGGAGCACGGGAAAGCAGTGGCCCTCGCACGCGATCTTCCAGGCGCTGACGGAAACCCTGCAGAACGTCACACCGACTTTCGACGCCAACAACAAGCTGCAGTCCGTCAGCACCGCGTTCGGGGATCCCCGGGAGCAGGACTTCTACGACAGGCTGGAGCAGCGGGCGAAGGCCATCTGGCTGGCCGACGTCGAGCGTTTCCTCGACAATCGCAAGGCGCCCCGGGTCGTGAGCGAGCGCCAGGTCATGTCGGCGGATCCGATGGACGGGCTGCTGGCGGCCTACAGCACGCTGGACACGGACTTCGGGTTCGGCTACCGGCCGGTCGGCCTGGAGCTGCCCCCGGCGACGGCCCCGGACCCCGAGAAGGACAAGACGGGTTCCGGTGGCAACGACACCGACCTCGGCGGTGGCAGCGGCAGCGGTGGCAGCGGTGGCAGCGGCGGCGACGGCACGAACAAGAAGCTCGACCTCGGCGGCGGCGCGGGCGGGGGCGGTGGCGGCTCGGGGAGCGGGGGTACCGGAGGCGGCGGTTCCAACTCCCATCTCCCCCCGCCCCCGGTGATCGGTGGGGGCGGCGGTGGGATCGGCGGCGGCGGCATCGGCGGCAACGGCGCGGGGACGCCGATCCTCGACAAGGACCACAAGCCCGTCCTGGACGCCGACAAGAAGCCCGTGCTGCTGCCCCCGGGCGGATACATCGGCGCCAACGGCCAGGTGTACGACGGCAACGGACAACCGGTCAAGGACAAGAACGGCAAGCCGGTCGTCGTGCCGGTCGGTTCGGACATCCCGCCGGGTACGGGCAGCGGCATCTACGGCCCGAACGCCAAGGTGCCGAAGGGTTCGACCGTCCGCGAGGACGGCTCGGTCATCGGCCCCGACGGCAAGCAGGTGCTGGACCGTGACGGCAACCCGGTGATGATGCCCAAGGGGGGCACCATCGCCGCGGACGGAACGCTGCTGGACTCGACCGGCCGGCCCATCGCCGACATGACCCAGCGCTACACCGACCGGCAGCACGCCGTCGACGCGATCATCTCGGGTGGCAGCGGTGGTGGTGGCGGCGGTGAGACCAGCACCACCCGGCCGCCGTCCACCCTCCCCTCCTGGAACCTCGACCTCGGGTCCTTCGGCGACTACGGGAGCGGCTCGTCGGGCGGTGGCACCGGGATCAGCTCGCCGGGCCCGTACGCCGGGCTGTTCGGCGGGACGGGCGGTGGCGAGGGCCTTGGTTCCGGCACGGGGCCCCGGCTGGTCGGCTCCGGTGGCGGGCTGAGCACCAAGGCCATCGAGAACAGCGGCGGGATGGCGCCCGGCGGCAAGACGGCCACCGTCGCCGGGGCCGCGGCCGGCGAGAAGGCCGCGATGAGCCAGAAGGCCTCCGCCCTCGCCGCGGAGGAGGCCGCCGCGATGCGGGGCCGTTCGGTGACCACCTCCGGTGGCGCCGGGGCCCCGATGATGCCGATGGGCGGAGGCATGGGCGGCGGCGCCCAGGGAGAGAAGGACCGCCAGCGGACCACCTGGTTGTCCGAGGACGAAGAGGTCTGGGGCACCGACACCGGTGCGGTCCACGGAGTGATCGGCCGCTGAGCCGGTCGAACGTTTCCACAGTCGGGAAGGGTACGGAGATGGAGTTCTCGTTCGAGGAGCACCTCGCCAAGGCGATGGCGTCCCTGGAGGAACAGCAGGCCAGGATGGCCGCGATGACGCAGGAGTTGCAGGCGTCGAGCGCCTCGGCGACCACCAAGGACCGGTTGGTCACGGCCAAGATCGGCGCGCAGGGCCAGGTGCTCGCGCTGACCTTCCACACCACCGCCTACCAGGAGATGGCCCCCGCCCACCTCGCCGCCGTCCTGAAGGACGTGCTGAACGAGGCCCAGGCCCGGATGGGCGAGCAGATCGCTCGGGCGATGCGCTCCTTCGACGGCGTCGGCGAGTCGCTGCGACTGGCCTTCACCGGCGAGCGGGAGGACGAACTCCTGCCCGGATCGGGCGGGTTGGACCTGGACGCGCTGCTGGCGCCGCTCACCGCGATGCGGCCGGGAGCGGACCGGGCCCGGCGGTCGGACAAGCAGGAGGAGTTCAATGGCTAAGCAGCTGGTGAAGCTTGAGGACCTGAAGGCGGAGTTCACCAAGTTCCCCGAGATGGCGGCGCTGGTCGAGAAGATCGAGGGTGAGCTCAAGGACATCGGGCTGAAGAACGTCAAGGCGGGCGGGCACGACCAGATCGGCCAGCAGTACCACAGCAAGGTCGACAAGCCGACCACGAGCCTCAACGGGCTGGTCGAGAGCATCAAGCTCAAGCTGCTGAGCGTCGGCGAGAACGGCCAGAACACCGCCGACCTCTTCGACGCGGCCGACGAGCACGCCGCCAAACTGGTCTGACCGGCCACGCCCCAGCGCCCTGCGGCGCCACTTCCCCACCCGCACCAGCAGGCTTCGCAGTCGGAGGCTCCCCGCCATGGCCCATTCGTCGATCCAGGTCTCGCCCGGCGTCGCGACGTTCTTCCACGTCCTCACCGGCATGCCGTGGCCCGAATCCGACGAGGGCCTGCTGCGGGACGTCCGGGACGACTACGCCGCGCTCGCCGACGACCTGCCGAAGCTGAAGGGGTACATCGTCGAGCTGGTGGCCAGGTGCCGGAGCCAGTTCGAGGGGGAGGCCGCCGAGGCCTTCGCCAACGCGATGGGGCGGTTCATCGGAGAGAAGGAAGAGGCCGACTACCTCACGCTCGCGGGGGAACTCTCCCATGAGTTGAGCGAGTTCGCGGGGAAGGTCGCGAACACGGTCGAGTACACCAAATGGATGATCATTGGTCAGATCGTCCAGCTGCTCATCGAGATCGCGCTGGCCATCGCCTTCTTCCCGTTCACCTTCGGGGGCTCGATGGTCGCCGCGGAGGGGCTCAAGCAGGTCGTCAAGACGATCATCATCAACCTGCTGAAGAAGCTCGTCCAGGTGATCCTGACGCACACCTTCTTCGGCGTGGTGGGCGGCCTGGTCCTGGACGCGATCCTCCAGGGCATCCAGTTCGGCCAGGGCAACCGGCACGAGTGGGACAAGGACCTCACCAAGCAGGCCGCGATCTTCGGCGCGATCAGCGGGGCCATCGCCGGGCCGCTGCACCTGCTGGGCATGGGCCTCGGCAAGCTGCTGGGCGCCGGCCTCGCCAAGATCTTCGTGACCAAGGAACTGAACAACCTGGTGCGGGAGCTGGGCGCCGGCGCGGCGGCCGGCGCGGCGAAGGGCGCGGGGGCGGGGGTGGGCAAGGAAGCCGGGCGCCTGCTCGCCAACCCGGTGGCCTCCGAGTTCGCCAAGAACATCAGCAAGCTCCTCAAGCAGAACTCCCAGTACCTGTCGAAGGGCTTCGCGGCGGGCGGGAAGACGGGTGCGGCCGCCGGGGTGCGGTTCGCGGAGAACCTCGGCAAGGCCTTCGAGAAGGGGCTCGGCAAGGAACTCGGCGAGAAGACGGCCCGGGAGCTCGGCCAGGCCTTCGGCAAGGCCTTCGCGGAGAACGGCGCCAGGTCGGCCGCGGGGCGGACGGCGCTCGCCACCGCCCTGCGCGAGATCGCCGAAGGGGGAGCCCACGCCCCGTCGGCCGGCCTGCGGGCGCTCGCCGAGAAACTGCCCGAACTCGCGGGCCGGGTCGACCGGATGAACACCATGTTCGTGCTGGGGCACGTCCTGGGCGAGCAGATCAAGATGGGGACCAACCAGTACCTCACCGAGGGCTTCTTCAACCAGATCTACAACGGCGAGTGGTCGGCCAGCGGGATGAGCTTCGTCGGCGGCTTCATGATGGGCGGCGCCCGGCACATGATCATGGGCCTGGCCTCGCCGCTGACCACCAAGTACGTCGACTTCGTCCGGGGGCTCGACAGCTCCCAGATCAACGCTGCGAACGGCAAGTACTACGGCGCGTTGCACCCGTTGCACCTGCTGTCGGCGATCAGCAACATCTCCGGGCACCCCGCGCCGTTCCCGGTGCCCCGGCCCGGCGGCCACGACCAGATCCCGGGCGGCGGCGCCGAACACCTCCGCGCCGGTGACGCCTCCGCCTCCACCACGTCGCTCACCCCGCCGCCCTCCTCCCACCGGACGGAGAGCGGGTCGAACGCGTCCGGTTCGGACCACAAGGCCGGCGGCTCCACCTCGTCCACCGGCGCGGCGAAGCCGGAGGCCCCGAAACCGGGTGTCGTGACGGAGTCGGGCGGGGGCGACAGGTCCGGCGGGGGTGACAGGTCCGGCGGGGGTGACAAGTCCGGCTCCGGCGCCAAGGACAACACGGGCGGCAGGAACATCCCCGAGCCCGCCCCCCGGCGCAGCACCGAGTCCTCGGGCGGCGGCGGAAGCGACACGCGGACCAACACGGGCGGCGACGCCAACCGTGCGGGCGGCGCCACCGCGACGTCGGGCTCCACCGGGACGTCGGGCTCCACCGGCGGGCACGGCGACGGCCCGAAGCCGTCGCCGTCCCGGCCCACCCCGGAGCCGCACGCGGACCGGAAGCCCGATCCGACGCCCGACCCGACGCCCGGCCCCAGGACGGACCCGAAGCCGGGCCCGAACCCGCCGCACCCGCCCAAGGGCGGCGGCGACGGCGACACCCCGCCGCCGCGGACCGAGGGCGGCCCGGGCGGCAACAAGGACGCCGGGCCTAACGGCCCCGACCCGAAGGCGGACCCGAAGCCCGACCCGAAGCAGCCCGACAAGGACACTCCGGACCCCAAGCGTGACCGGACGGGTGAGGACGCGACGACGAGGAACCTCACGCGGCAGTTGTTCCTGGAGCGCCAGGCGCGGCTCCGGGAGTCGGGGCTCGCGGACCCGCATGCGTCGGACGCCGGTGGGGCCAGGAATCCGGGTGGTGATGACAAGCCGCCGATCCCGCCGCGGACCGAGGGCGGCCCGGGCGGCAACAAGGACGCCGGGCCGAACGGCCCCGACCCGAAGGCGGACCCGAAGCCCGACCCGAAGCGGCCCGACAAGGACACTCCGGACCCCAAGCGTGACCGGACGGGTGAGGACGCGACGACGAGGAACCTCACGCGGCAGTTGTTCCTGGAGCGCCAGGCGCGGCTCCGGGAGTCGGGGCTTGCGGACCCGCATGCGTCGGACGCCGGTGGGGCCAGGAATCCGGGTGCTGGTGAGAAGCCGCCGAGCCCGCTGCGGACCGAGGACGGCCCGGGAGGGCAGAAGGACGCCGGCCCGAAGCCGGAGCAGAACCGGCCGGACAAGGACGCGTCGGACTCCGATCGCGACCAGGCCGGCGGCGACGGGCAGAAGATGGACGGGCTGATTCCGGCCGGTTCGGAGGACATCGGGGGCGGCACCACCGGGAGCGACGGCCGGGTGAAGCCGGGCCTGCGGGACGGCGGCGGACCGGGCGAGAAGAGCGACCCGAAGAACGGCCCGGTGAAGCCCGTTGACCAGGGGGACCTCCGGAACGAGGTCGAAGAGGTCCTGTCGCCGGGGACGCATTTCCCGGAGCGTCAGGAGAAGTTGCGTGAGGCGGGTGGTCCGACGGCGGATTCGCCCCGTTCGGTGAGGTCCGAGGGTGCTGGGAAGGCCTGGAGGCGGTCGGAGGTCATCACTCTTGATGATCTCAAGCGCATGGGTGGTGGCGGTTCCGAGGAGGGTGCAGCGAAGGCTGAGCCGTTCTCGGGTGAGGGCCATCGGTTGGGTGGGTCGGCTGATGGGGCGCGTTCGGACGGGGCGAAGGCGGTTCTGGAGCGTCAGGAGAAGTTGCGTGAGGCGGGTGGTCCGACGGCGGATTCGCCCGGTTCGGTGAGGTCCGAGGGTGCTGGGAAGGCCTGGAGGCGGTCGGAGGTTGTCACTGTTGATGATCTCAAGCGCATGGGTGGTGGCGGTTCCGAGGAGGGTGCAGCGAAGGCTGAGCCGTTCTCGGGTGAGGGCCATCGGTTGGGTGGGTCGGCTGATGGGGCGCGTTCGGACGGGGCGAAGGCGGTTCTGGAGCGTCAGGAGAAGTTGCGTGAGGCGGGTGGTCCGACGGCGGATTCGCCCGGTTCGGTGAGGTCCGAGGGTGCTGGGAAGGCCTGGAGGCGGTCGGAGGTCGTCACTCTTGATGATCTCAAGCGCATGGGTGGTGGCGGTTCCGAGGAGGGTGGGGCGAAGGCCGAGCCGTTCCCGGGTGAGGCTCCGAAGCGGTCGAACATCGTCACTGTTGATGATCTCAAGCGCATGGGTGGTGGCGGTTCCGAGGAGGGTGCAGCGAAGGCCGAGCCGTTCCCGGGTGAGGGCCATCGGTTGGGTGGGTCGGCTGATGGGGCGCGTTCGGACAGGGCGAAGGCGGTTTTGGAGCGTCAGGAGAAGTTGCGGGAGGCGGGTGGTCCGACGGCGGATTCGCCCGGCCCGGTGAAGGCCGAGGGCGTCGGGCAGGGCGAGGGTGCGGGGAGGGCCCCGAAGCGGTCGAACATCGTCACCTTTGACGAGCTCAAGCGCAGGGAAGAGGGAGCGGCAGAGTCTGACGCCGAGTCGAACGGCTCACCGCGGCGCGAGGGCGGCGATTCAGGGAGCGGTACCGGCGGGGTGAAGTCCCGAGGCCGGTCCGCGGGCAGCGAGACGCAGGTGGATCCGGCGCCGACGGGTGACAAGCCGGGTGCCGAAGCGTCGGCGCCGAAGCCGGAGCCGAAGCCGAAGCCGGAGAGTTTCCCCGGCGAGGGGCACCGGCTGACGGACGGCACTGCCGAGACCCAGCAGAAGGCCGACCAGGGTGGGAAGGACGGCGTGCGGTCCGGCGACGCCCCCGATGCGGCCGCCCGGGACCGGCAGCACGCGATCACCGACCAGCGCCGGAAGGAGAACGAGGCGTCCCCGGAGGGCCGGGCAAGGGTCGAGGAGCGGGCCCGGGAGGCCCGAGAAGCCAGGGAGGCCGAGGAGCGGAAGGCCGAGCAGAAGGCCAAGGCCGAGGAACGGAAGGCCGAGCAGGAGCGGGCCTGGGAGCTGTTGGTGCAGGACCTCCGGGAGAAGTCGGGCGGCGGATCGGGTGAGTTGGAGCATCTGACGCTGGGTGACGCGAAGAACCGGATCTCCCGGCGTGCCAGGGAGATCGAGGCGCGGGGCGACGGCGGTGGCCAGGGTTCCGGCGGTCTCGGTTCCCGGGTGCCCGGTGAGGCGGCGGTCACCCGGGCCTGGCACGAGCTGGCGGCCGAACTCGGTATCTTCGTCGATTCGTTGCGTGGTCGGGGTCTGATGCCCGAGGCCGTGGAGACGCCGCTCGCTCCCGTCGTGCGGACCGCTCCCGTGCTGTCGCTGCGGGAGCGGCCGGCCGCCGGTGCCGGGGACGTCGAGGCCGTGCCGGGCGGGGAGTCCCTCGCCTCCGCCCCGTCCGCCCGTGCCGAGCAGCGGGCGGCGGCGGAGGAGGCCTGGAAGCTGCTGTTGCAGGATCTCCGGGACAAGTCGGGCGGCGACTCGGGCGAGTCGGAGCACCTGACGCTGCGTGACGCGCAGGCGCGGATCGCCCGTCGTACCGAGGAGATCGCGGCGCAGGGTGAGGGTTCTGGCGGATCGGGTTCCCGGGCGCCCGGCGAGGTGGCGGCCACCCGGGCCTGGCACGAGCTGGCGGCCGAACTCGGTGTCCGCGTCGAGTCGTTGCGTGCCAGAAACCTGATGCCCGAGTTCCCGGGCACGGCGCTCGGGGAGATGCCGACGGCCGGCACCGGCGGCCCCGGGGCCGGGACCAACGGGAACCGGTTCGGCGACCTCACCGACCTCGGCCCCAAGCCAGCGAAGAAGGGCGCGGCACCGGCTGCGCCGGCGGTGATCCTCACCCGGGACATCAACGGGACCGGCGGCGCCGTGGACACCGCCGCGCTGGACGAGTACGCCAGGGAGCTGGCCCGCGAGCCCGCCACGTCGACGACGGCCGGGGCCGGGGTCGGTACGGAGTCCTCGGCGTCCGCACCATCGGCGCGGGAGCGGCTCGCCGCCGGGGCGCTGCTGAAGCTCTACGACGACCTGTACCACCGGGACGCGGATCCCGGCACGATCACCCGGGACCCCGGGTCGGTGCGGGCGCTGCGGCGCCTGGAGCAACTGGCCCGCGACCGCTACCACATGTCGGCGCCCTACCTGACCGGCGGCTGGCTCGCCGGTATGGCGCAGGACCTGCACGCCATGCCCGAGTGGCAGCGCCCGCTGCGGCAGCACCTGGAGCAGGTGGTCACGGCGGCCGGAAAGATCGACCCGTCGCTGAGCGGGGACGCGTTCCACTCCGCACTGCGCGGCGCGCTGTCGCCGCCCGCGGCGGCGACACCGGCAGCACCGCCGGTCGTCGCCGCCCCGCAGGCACCGGCGGCACCGGCACCGGTGCCGCTGACGCGGCCCACCGGCACCCCCTTCCAGACCCGCGACCTGCGCACCACCGGCGGCACCGTGGTCGGCACGTCATTGCGGGGCGGTGCGAAGGACGCCGACTGGGCCGCGTCGGACCAGCCGGTGGACGAGGACGTGCGAGCGGTCTACTACTGGGATTCCCCCAGGCCGGTCACCGACGGCGGCCCGCAGCCCGTACAGCGGGCCGCCGCCACACCGGCCACCGCACCGGGCGCCGTCCCTCCGGCCACCGTCACTCCGGCCACCGTCACTCCGGCCGCAGCACCGGCCGCCACACCCAAGGAGGGGCGCAACCGCCACTACAGCCTGGCCGCGGTGACCGGGGCCCAGCCGTTCCTCGTGGTGCTTCCCCGGAAGGTCAGGGATCTCGAACCCGCAGACGTCGTCACAGCCATCGCAGCGGACCTGGCCGATCGTCAGATCGCTCCCGAGACGCCGCTGCTGCTGGTCGGCCCCGGGACCATGGCCTCGGAGCTCGCCATCCCGCGCGCCCTCGCCAAGGCCACCGGGCGGACGGTCTGGACGAACTCCGTGACGTCCAAGCTCAAGAACGGCCTCGTCCGGGTGGAGGCCGATTTGCGGGAGTCGCTCAAGGACGCTGGGGAGAAGGCCGAGCGGGGCTTCTGGATCAAGGAGGTGCCGCCGGATCCTGCGGCGGTGGCGGTCGACACCGGCGGGCTGGGGACCGTCGACACGATGACGGTGATCCGGGAGAACGGCCGGCTGGTCAATGCGAAGCAGCCGGGCCGGATCGACGAGGAGGACCTGGACAGCCAGCCCATCCTCTTCCCGCTGGGCCGTCAGTCGGGCGGCCGGCTCTACCGGGACAACTCGCTGACCAGGCTCTGGGAAGGGGCGCGGGACGGCTTCGACGTCACCTCCCCGCACTTCGAGTACCTGCCGTCCGACTTCTTCGACGAGTCCCAGGACACGGCGGCCTCGGCGGACGACCCCTCCCTCGACTCGATCGGGCTGGTGCCGTGGGACGTCGCGGCGCCCACCTACACGGTCATGACGCACGCCACGCATCTCGCGGCGTTGCTGCCCACGCTGACGAAGCAGGACGACGGGAAGAGGACGACCCACCTCACCGGCGACGCGCTCGGACAGGTGGTGCGCCGGCGGCCCAGCTTCCGGCGGATGCCGGACGACACCCAGATCGTGCTGGTCGCCTGCCAGGCGGGCGCGATCGGCGAGAACGGCAAGGTGGTGGCCCAGGAGCTGGCCGAGGCCACCGGGCGCACCGTGTGGGCGAGCACGACCTCCGTGAACATGGGCATCGGGCAGCGGGTCGCCCCGCTCGGCATCCTCAGCGACGAGCACGGCACGCCGGGACGCTGGGTCAAGTTCGTCCCCGGCGTGGTCCCCGACACCGAGAAGGGCTCCCACGAGCCGGCCCGCGCGGAGTCCAAGACCAAGTCCAAGCCGAAGAAGAAGAAGGACGAGGAGCCGCAGAAGAAGGGCCAGCGGCGCATCACCAAGCAGGGGGTGGACGAGGCCTCGGACGCGGCCGAGGACTTCGACGGATCGGACTTCGCCTCCTCCGACTCCGAGAGGCCGGACACCAGCTGGGCGGCGTCGCAGGCTCCGCCGCTGCCGCTCGCGAGGCCCGCCGTCGCGGACACGAGCTTCGCCCCCAAGGTTGCGAAGAAGGCGGCAGCACCCGCGAAGCAGCCCAAGGCGATCACCACGCGCAACATCGACGGCACCGGCGGCACCATCGACCGGACCGCACTGGACGAGGCCGCCAGGCAACTGGCCGCCGATGCGGCCGGTGCCGGTGAGGCCGTCAAGGAACCGGCAGGGGCGGACGCACCGGCGACGGTCCCCACCACCGAGGCGTCGTCGGCATCCGCCCCGTCCGCCCGGGAGCGGCTGGCCGCCGGGGCGCTCCTGAAGCTGTACGACGACCTGTACCACCGGGACGAGGTCGCGGGCACGATCACCCGTGACCCCGGCAAGCTCCGTGTGCTGCGACGCCTGGAGCAGCTCGGCCGCGACCACTACCGGATGCAGGCGCCCTTCCTGACCGGCGGCTGGCTGGCCGGGATGGCGCATGACCTGCTCGCGCTGCCGGAACGGGCGCGCCCCCTGCCGGAGCACCTCCGGAAGGTGGTGGAGGCGGCCGGGACCGCCGACGGACTCCTGACCGGGGCCGCGCTGCACGCCGCCCTGAGGGGCGTGCTGTCGACGCACACGCCGCCACCGCACCCGGACCAGGCCGCTGCGCCGGTGAAGCCGACCGACACCTCCCCTGCCGCGGGCGAATCCCCCGCGGCGGGCGAGTCCCCCGCGGCGGGCGAGTCCCCCGCGGCGGGCGAGTCCCCTGCCGCGGGCGAACCCGCGCAGCCGGCACCCGAGAAGCGCCAGAGCCGTTACCAGACCCGCCTCGTGACCACGCCCGGCGGGGCCACGGTCGGCATCGCGGTGCGCGGAGGGCGCTGGCCGGACACCGCGCCCGAGGTGGCCGAGGACGTGTTGGACGTCTACCACTGGGCCGAACCCCTGAAGGTGTCCGACGGAGGCCCCCAACCGGTGGAGCGCGCCGGGGTGCGTCCGGCGGACCCCCCGGCCGTCGTCCCGGCTCCGGCGGACTCCCCGGCCGTCGTCCCGGCTCCGGCGGACTCCCCGGCCGTCGTCCCGGCTCCGGCCGACCCCCCGGCCGTCGTCCCGGCTCCGGCGGACTCCCCGGCCGTCGTCCCGGCTCCGGCCGACCCCCCGGCCGTCGTCACCGGCGACGCCGTGAAGGAGAAGAAGAACAAGCACTACAGCCTGACCGGGATCACCGGGCCGCGGCCGTTCCTCGTGCTGATGCCCCACAAGGTCGAGGCCCTCGAACCCGAACCGTTCGCCAAGGCCGTGGCGTCCGACCTGCCGCTCGACCGGCTCACCCCCGAGACCCCGCTGGTGCTGGTCGGCCCCGGTGTCCTCGGTGCGGACCTGGCGTTCCCGCGGGCCCTGGCCGCGGCGACCGGGCGGACGGTGTGGACCAACTCCGTGGCGTCGTCGCTGGCCGACGGCCTCGTCAGGGTGAAGGCCAGACTGCGGCCCGAGCTGAAGGACGAGAAGGTCGAACGAGGGTTCTGGATCAAGGAGGTGCCGCCGGACCCGGCCCTGCCGGAGGAAGCGGGGATCGGCGGCATCCCGACCATGGGCATCGGCCAGAAGGACGGCCGGCGGGTCGACACGAAGCAACCGGGGGTCGTCGACGAGACGGACCTCGACAGCCATCCCGTCCTGTTCCCGCTGGGCCGGCAGTCGGGCGGCCGGCTCTACCGGGACACCGCCCTCACCCGGAAGTGGGAGAAGGTGCGGGACGGATTCGACCCCACCACCCCGCACTTCGAGTACCTCCCGTCCGACTTCTTCGAACGGGAGGACCCGACCGCGGCCTCGTCGGACAACCCCGACCTCGGCTCGATCGGGCTGGTGCCGTGGGACGTCTCGGCGCCCATCTACACGGTCATGACGCACGCCACGCACCTCGCGGCGATCCTGCCCACCCTCTCGGAGCAGCCGGGCGGGAAGAAGAAGGTCTACCTCACGGGCGACGCGCTCGGCCAGGTCGTCCGCCGGCGGCCCAGCTTCCGGCGGATGCCGCAGGACTCCCAGATCGTGCTGCTCGCCTGTCAGGCCGGCGCGCGCGGTGACAGCGGGAAGGTGGTGGCCCAGGAACTGGCCGACGCGACCGGGAACGTCGTGTGGGCGGCCACGACCTCGGTCAACGTGAGCATCGGGCAGCGCGTCGCCACGCTCGGCATTCTCAGCGACGAGCACGGCACCCGCGGACGCTGGGTCAGGTTCGAGCCGGGCGGGACCCCCGACACCGAGCAGGGTTCCCACGAGCCCGTGCCCGCGGCGAGCGCGGCCGGCGGCCGGAGCAAGGGCCAGAAGAAGCAGGCGAAGCGCACCGGGCGCGACGGGCTGGGCGACACCGGGGAGATTTCCGACACGCCGTCCGCGCCCTCTCACGAGACCACCCCGGAGGAGTCCCCCGGCAGCCGGGTCCTGCTGCTCGGCGGGGCGTTGCACCGGGTCGTCGAGGTGGCGGCGGACGGCGACTGCCTGCTGAACGCCGTCCTCGGCAGTGGACGGGCCGCACTGCCCGGGTGGCGGCACGCCGGGCTCGACGCCGACGGGCTGCGGCGGCTGGCGTCGGAGTGGTTCCGCGGTGAGGGCGGCGCGACCCTCTACCGCGACACCAACCGGCGAGGGGAGCACCCTCTCGACCGTCTGGACGAGGACGACACCACGGCGACCTGGGAGGTGTACCTGGAACCGGGCGACACCGAGCCGACCACCCTTCGCCGGGAGGACATCGCCGCCCGGACGATGAGCGAGATGTACGACCTCGCACTGCGGAACCGGTCCCTGTGGAACACCCCGTTCTACGACGAGGCGCCGGCCATCATCGCCGGTGCCCTCGGAGTCGCCCTCACCGTCGTCCAGGGCGAGCACCGGACGAGCACCGGCGCGGGCGGTCCGGAGCTGGTGGTCCTCAGGGACCCCGAGCGTCCGGGGAGCCTGCCGCACTACTCGGGCGTGCAACGGCTGGGAGCCGGGAGCACCACCGCGACGGCCACCGAGGGTTCCGTCGGGAAGAAGTACCTGGACGAGCTGGCCGGCCCGCGCAAGCAGCAGCAGAGGAAGCCGCCCAGGCAGCAGAAGGGGCAGCAGGCGCAACCGGCGACGGAAGGGCCGACGGAGCCGGAGAAGCAGAACGCGCAGGCCGCGGGAGGCCCGCAGGAGGCCGTCCCGGTCACGACCGCGGAGGAGGTCGCGATCGGAGCCGGACAGCGGGTGTTCCGGGTGACCGACGCCATGACGGTGCGGACCTACCTGCTGGGCGGCGGATTCGGCAAGATCAAGAACGCCGCGAACTGGGCGGAGCTGGGGCCGGGGCTGTACACCGGCCACACCTTCGGCCACGCGGCGTCGTACGACGAGGGGCTGCGCGGCCTGCCGGTCGTCATGGAGCTGGAGCTGGCGCGGCCCGCCAGGGGGCTGAAGGTCGTCAAGCACACCAAGGACGACTGGAAGGCGAACCAGATCGCGAAGACGATGCAGGACTACGACTTCCTCACCGACGGATCGCAGTTCAAGTTCCACCCGGAGTTCTACGGCGGGTTCCTCCAGGGCAGCGGCGCCCACCACGAGCCCGCCGTCCGGGAGAGCGGACTGCGGCTCGTGTCGCTGAAGGTGAAGGAGGGCAAGGACGCCCTGACCTGGAAGGAGTACTCGGCCGGCGAGTTCGTGGCCGAGTACGAGAACTACCTCATCAGGACCCACCGGGAGAAGGCGCAGGCCCGTCTGCGGAGGCGTGAGTTGCTCCAGCGGATGGCCCGGCCCGTGCCGGCGCCGGCGGAGACCGCCGCCCTGCACGAGGCCCCACCGGCACACCCCCGCGACCTCGGGCGGATCCGCTACCTGGCGCAGGCGGAGGAGTACGAGCGCAGGCTCGCAGCCCACCTGCGCGGACGGGACGACGTCCAGCGCGAGGTCGGGAAGCTGGTGCGGCTCGCCTGGGACCTCACGCCCGCGGACCAGAAGGACAAGCTGGGGACCAGGCTGGCCGGCGTGACGGGCATGGTGGGCACCGAGCGCCACCTGCTGGAGCGCGTCGTCGAGGAGGGCACGCTCCGCGAGCGCATGGCCATGCTCTACAACGGCTACCGCTCCGACCACTTCGCCAGGCTGGTCGAGAAGGACAGGCTGCAGCGCCCCGACGCGCTGACGGCGGAGCGCGACGCCCGGCAGAACGGTCCGGCCGAGGACCGCGAGACGGCCCTCAACCCGTTCGACGTGCAGCCCCCGCTCAGCGGCGGCGAGTGGTACAGCGCCGTGGACAAGGACGGGAAGCTGGGCTGGCAGCCGGGGGCCAAGGCGTTCCACTACCGGCTGGACGCCGAGCTCCAGCAGGGCGCCATGCGCGGCGGCGGTCTGGTCAGCAGCGGCACCTCCGGTACGGCGTACGGCCTCCTCCAGTCCGCGGCCGAGATCGGCGCGCTCGCGGCGAAGCGGGGAACGGCGGACGCGGCGGTCGACCCCCGGCTCCTGCGGCTGGCGCTGCTGGCCTGGATGATCGACGCGGACGACCACACCTTCCACGAGATCATGCTCGGGAGCCGGCTCTTCGACGAGCGGCTCGGCTACGACGACACGCCCTGGCGCTACCGGACCCTCCCGCCGCTGACGGAGGAGGAGCTGCGCACCGAGGTCGCGCCGGGCGGCCTGTTCCCCGACGAGTACCTGCACCCCTGGTACGAGGCCCCGGACACCGAGGCCCCCGGCACCGACGGCGGCGGCGTGCCGACGGTGCCGCACGAGCCGGTCAGGAGCGCCGTCCCGTGGCGGTCGTTGAGTGAGTTCGGTACCGGCGTCCGGGGGCGGGTGATCGTCGACCCGGCGATGTCGGAGGAGGCGAGGGCCCGGCAGGAGGAGGCGCTCGCGCAGTTCCCGGCGCAGCCGGGCCGCTACCTCGTGGTGGTGCACACGGGCGACGACGGCCGGCCGTTGTGGAACGGCCGGGCGATCGGCCCGGAGGAGCTGGCCGTCCTGTTGGCGGAGGACGGGGCGTGGAACGGGACGGACGAGCTGGTGTTCGTCGCGTGCGGCCTCGGCTCGGCGTTGGACTCGACCTACGTACCGGATGTCCTGCGGTTCCTGCGGGAACGGGAGTTGGGCACCTCGGCGGTGGCCGCCGACCGGGACGTCTGGTTCGTCCCTGCACAGGGCGCGGCCCATCAGGGCGCGGCCCGTCTGGTCGTCTCGGCCGGGGTCGGTGTGGATGCGAACGGGCGGCCGGTGATCATTCCCTATGGCCGGTGGGTCCGGCACCGCGGGCCCGGGGGCGACCCCGACCAGGCGGTCCAGGAGCAGCTGGGCGCGAACCTGCCGCCGGTGGGCGAGGAGCAGCAGGGGCTCCTGCCGGAGGGCTCGGAGGGCACCCGGGACGACATCGTCGGCGATCTGCCCGGCGCGGTCCGCTTCGGCACGGTCACCAGCACCATGGTGGAGGAGCCGGAGGCGATCGAGATGGTCCCGGCCGGGTCGGGCGGCGACCGTGCGGCGGAGGTCCCCGCGGACCACGGTCCCGCCTCGGTCGGGGTGGACCATGGTCCTACCCAGGTCCCCGCGGAGCACGGTCCTACCCAGGTCCCCGCGGACCACGGTCCCGCCCCGGTCGCGGTGGCACCACGGCCGGTCGCGGAGGTCGCGGCCCGTGAGCGCACCGTTCACCAGACCGGGCTGACCATCGCCGGACAGCCCTTCGAAGCCCTCACCGTGCCGGGCGACGGCGACTGCCTCTTCACGTCCCTGCTGGTCGGCGCGAACCGGCAGTTCGGCGAGTGGGAGCACCACCACCTGGACGTCGCCGGGCTGCGCGACGCCGCCTCACGCTGGTACCGGGGGCCCGAGGGCGCCACCGAGCGGCAGTTCGCGGACGAGACCGGAGAGGTCCTGCAGGCACTGTTGGAGGACCTGGCGCCGATCGAGCTGTGGCGCGTGATGGGCCGGCCGGGCACGCCGCCCGCAGGCATGGACTCGCTCGCCCTGCTCCGGGAGTTCGGCAACCCCGTGCTCACCGAGCAGGCGACCTGGGGCCGCTACCTCGAGGAGCGTCCGATCTTCACCAGGCCCGTGCTGGTGGAGCCGGACTCCCGACAGCCGCGGGCCCTGGACCCCGAGACCCTGCGAGGGATGTCACGGAGCGGGATGGTCGACCTGGTCATCCGCAACCGTGAGCTCTGGAACACGTTCTTCTTCGAGGACGTGCCCCGGATCGTGGCCTCGGCGGTGGGCCTCAACATCGGTGTCCTCCACCACGACGGGGGCTTCCTCGGATTCTCCGAGTACCCCGATCGCCGAACGGTGATGCTCTACCGCGACGGCGCCGGGGCGCACTACTCGGCGCTGCGGCCCGCCCGGCAGCCGGTGCCTGCGGATCCGCCGCCGCTGCCGGCCCCTCCGGAGGCGAGTGCGGAGGCGCCGCACTTGTCGGGGTTGGACCTGCCGCCGTCGCCGGAGTCGCCGGTCCTGTTGCCGGAGGTTCCGGTGCAGTTGTCGGGGTTGGACCTGCCGCCGTTGCCGGAGTCGCCGGTCCTGTTGCCGGAGGTTCCGGAGCAGCTGTCCGGCTTGGACCTGCCGCCGTCGCCGGAGGCACCGCTGTTGACGCCGGTGCCGACGGCGGAGGTGCCCAAGACGGAGGTGCCCAAGACGGAGGTGCCGCGCGTCGAGGAGGCCGTCGAGGCGACGAAGGCTCCGGAGCCGGCCGCGCCTCCGACCCGGCTCACCGATCCGACCAACGGCCAACTCGCCGGCGGCGACCGGGTCCTGCCGATACCGGGCCGCGCCGATCGGGTGGTGGCGGAGGTCGTCACGGCCCTGACCGCCGTCCCCGGGCTGCTCCCCGGGGACCTGCTGGAGAGGCATCGCAAGGCCCAGGGAGAGGTGACCGACGCCGGGCAGCAGCCGGCACCGGCCCGGGAGCGGTTGACCGAGGTCGAGGAGCAGCTGGCCGCGGCCCGCGAGCAGCTGGCCAGGGAGACCAGGGAGCAGTTGTCCGGCGCGCTGGACCTCGACGCCCTGCAACCCGTGCTGTCGGCGATGACCCAGGGGGAGACCCTCGCGGTGCCGTTCGAGCTCCGCGGCTGGAAGGGCGACGTCCAGGTGACCGCCCGCGTCATCAGGGCCGAGAGCACCGGGACGGACAAGAAGTTCGAGTTCGAGGACGGCAGCGACTCGTTCGCCACCGCGGGCTCCTTCGACGAGGGCCGCAGGAGGCTCGGCATCGGGCTGCTCCTGGGGGGCAAGTTCTCCCCGGAGGCGCCGGACACCAGCATGACCGGCCAGGCCGGCGTGGTGAACGACCTGAGCAAGGCCGGCGCCGTCCACAGCCGCGGCCGGGCCTTCTCCCGGAGCAAGACGCCCGAACCCGCCCTGCGGGTCGACGCCGAGGTCCGGCTGGAGCTCGACTTCTCCGACGTCCGCAAGGGCGGGAAGAGCATGCCGGTCGGCGAGGGCACCGGCGACGCGCGGCACCGGCTCCGCGTCGACCTGCCGGTTCCGGTCGTCGTGCCGGCCGCCGAGGCCGCGGGCGCCGTGCTGCCCGCCGGGCAGAAGCACTACCGTCCGCCGCTGCGGGTCCAGCAGTCCCTGGCGCTCGGCGGGCTGGACGTCGTCAAGAGCGTCCACACGGTCGACGCGGCCGGGAACCGGACGGCCGGCGGCGTTCGCGCGCTGCTCGCGGCCGCCGCCCCCGCTGCCTCGCTCCCCGAAGGCACCACCAGGGCCTCGCTGGAGGCGTTCGGCCGCGAGGCGTTCGGTGGTGACTGGGCGACGGTGCGCACCGAGATCCTCGGCAGGGTGAGCCTCCAGAGCCTGCGCACCGAGCTGAAGTCCATGATGGCCGGCGAGCCCCTGGAGATCGTGCTCTCCGGTGGCCGGGGGAGCATCCTGGTCTCCGCGCGGGTCTCGGAGATGTCCCACCTTCGCAACACCGACCAGACGGAGTTCAACACCGGCACGGACGTGACCCGTACCGTCGTCTCGTCCGTCACGAACAGCCGGAACCTGTCGGGACAGCCCTCCGTCAAGCACACCGACTTCGGCGAGCTGCCGATGGGGGTCACGGGCGCGCTGCCGTCCGGTCAGCTGGGCCACGACCGCAGTGCGATCGACCAGGTCACGGTGCGGGCCGGCAACGCCGTCAAGGTGAAGACCGCCGGTGTGGTCTTCGACGGCCGGGCCGTTCTCGCCTTCGAGTACCGTCCGGCCGTGGGCAGCCCGGCTGCGGACAGGCCTGCCGCGGACGCCCCGGCCGCGGGCCCGCACGCCACCGCGGAGATCGGCTTCCAGGTGCTGTCCGAGGCCGCCGACTCCGTGGTGGTGGCCGGACCGGAGCCCTTCCGCCCCGGCAGTGCCGCGCCGCAGCCGGTCCTGCCGCCTCGCCTGGAGCCCGGCTCCACCGCGTGGCGGCCCAAGCCCGGGATCTGGGGGTCGGGCCTGCCGGAGAGCACCGTCGTCCTGGACGTGTTCGCGCACGCCCACCCGGCCGGGGACACCGGGCAGGGCAAGGACCTGCACACCGCCCTCGACGAGCTGGGACCGCGGGCCTTCGGGCCCGAGGGCTGGAAGGAGTTCCGCCAGGCCGTCCGGAACACCTTCCACCTGGAGCGGCTGGCCGCCTCGCTGCCCGCGATGAGCCGGGACGTCCCGCTGCAGGGCCCGCTGCTCAGCCGGCCGCGGCACGCGGACACCGACGTCCGGGCCACCGCCCGGGTGGAGCGGCTGGAGTTCCTGCGGACGATCGACAAGGCGGAGCTGAACGTCCTCAACGAGACGGCGGAGGGCGACGCCTCGCGGGACATCACCGGGTACTCCTACGGCGGGCAGGTACAGGGCGGATTCAACTACGCCTTCCCCGGCGGCGAGTGGCTGTCGGTCATGGAGGGCGGCGGGGTGACGTTCCGCCACCGCAGCGGTGACCGCGCGGCCGGCGGCTCCAGCACGGTGTCCAGCGCCAAGTTCGCCGAGCCGATGGTGGTCTACCTCGCCACGGCCCGGCTGAACATCAAGGTGGCCGGCCAGGGCGGTCTCGCCCCGACGGCGGGTGGCACCCACCCCGAGATCCGGTTCGTGGTGGCCGTCCCGCAGTCCCACGCCGAGAGCTACCTGACGGAGGGCACGGAGGCGAAGCCGGAGGTCTTCAGCCGTCCCGAGGAACCCGCCGCGGACGGCGGGTCCGCCGCCCTGCCCGTCAAGCCCGCAGAGTCCGCCGCGCCCGTCGTGCCCGCGGAGCCGGTCCAGCCCGTCGCGCCCGTCAATGACGGGAAGACCGGCACCACCACCTCGCGGGACGGCGGGGAGAACACGCCGCCCCTCGCGTACCAGCCGCCGCAGCGGGTCGCCGAGCACCGGCAGCTCGGTTCGTCCGACGCCGTGCTCACGCTCACCGACGGCCTGGCCGTGATGCACGAACTCCGCGACACGCTGGAGTCCGTCTTCGGCGACCGGTGGGACCACGTCGCGGCGGAGCTGATGCCGTTCTTCGACCCGGTGACGCTCCGGCCGATGGCGTCCGCGCTGACCACCGGCCGCAGCTGGGGGACGTCGGTGTCCGCCAACGGCGTCCGGGGCGAGATCCGGATCGTCGAGGCGACGGTCACCATGAAGGAGTACCTGAAGTCCGTGAAGGACTTCGAGTTCGAGACCGGCACCGAGTCCTCGACGTCCACCGGCGCGATGCAGGACCACCGGACCAGGACGACCCAGACCGTCGCCGTGGCCGCCAAGGCCTCGTACGTCACGGGAGGGCTGGGCCACTCCTGGAACACGGACGCCGTTGTCGGCGGCACCCGGGACGTCGGCACCAACGCGGTGTCCAAGGGGAAGACGGTCGAAGCGGCGGCCGTCTTCCGGGGTGACCTGACGTTCCGGATCGAGGTGGACCTGTCCCGCACGTTCGGCCTCCCGGGGAACCGGGCGATCCGGCACACCCTGCACGCGACGACCGGGGCCGAGTTCGCGTTCCCCGTCCGTGAACTGCCGGTCGACCCGGCGACCGGTTCCAGGCCGGCCCCCGCGCAGCTGCGACAGGTACCCGAGCGGATCATGAAGTCGCTGGTGCTCGGTGCCACCGACATCGTCCTGCACGTCTCCCCGTCGCACCCGTCCGCACGCGACACGGTGCCGCCGGCCGCCGCACGCGACACGGTGGCGCCGGCCGCCGTGCCCGCGAACGGCGACGGCGTGCACGCACCGGAGCACCGGCCGGAGCAGCAGGGGGACATCCCGCTCCAGCCGGTGTCCGACGGCCCGTCCGGGCCGCCCGCGACGACTCCGACGACCGCGACGACCGCGGCAGCCGCGGCGGCGGCCGGGGCCGGGCAGGCCCCGAGGCCCCGGCCGGGGGCCGACGCCGTGCTGAGCCAGCTGGACGCCACCGGCCGGGAGGTCTTCGGCTCGGACCGGAACTGGCGGCGGGTGAAGCAGCAGCTGGCGCCGAAGTTCACCGCCGAGGCGCTCCAGCCGAGGCTGCGGTCGCTGATGGCGGGCCAGAGCTGGACCATCGCGGTGCGCGGCGGCACCGTCACCGTCCGGGCCAGCGTGCAGGAGATGGCGCACGTGGCCGACACCAAGGCGACCGAGTTCAACAGCGGGAGCACCAGCGGCTTCTCCAGCGGGGGAACGGACGGCCTGACGGCCTACACCCGGAGCACCAGCGAGGCCACCGCCTTCCGGCTGGTGGGCACCTCCGACCCCCTCGGCCCGCTCCCCGCCGCCGTCGTCGCGGGCGGCACGCTGACGCACATCAGCGGGAAGGACCGGGTCGAGGAGAACGCCAGCGCGGCCGGGACGGGCATCGGCACCAAGTCCAAGGTCCCCGGCAGCGTCTTCGAGGGCACCGCCCTGCTGCACCTGGAGTTCCGCCGGAACCTGCAACTCTGGGGCAGGACCGTCGACCAGGGCGTCCCCAGGCCGGCCCGGGCCGAGCAGGAGCGGATCGACGGCCTCCAGCGGCCGGTCAGGGAGCTGGACGGCCGGCTGAAGGAGCTCGACGGCAGGCCCGGCACCGAGGCCCTCCGCCGTCGGTACGAAGCCGAGCGTGAGGTGCTGCAACGCCGGTACGAGGAGGCGCTCCGCGAGGTGCTGGAGGCCCAGCAGCAGCGGATCGACGCCGCCGTCACCGGGAAGTGGGAGTCGGACCTGCGGCGGCAGGTGGCCGGACTGGACGCCCGGATCAGTGAACTGGGCGGGCGGCCCGGCACCGAGGAGCAGCACGCCCGCTACCTGGCCGAGCGGAACCGGCACCTGGCCGACCTCGCCCGGCACCGGACCGAGGGCGCCGCGAAGCCCGGGAGCCACCGGGCACCCGACCGGATCGCCCCGATGACGAAGACGGCGTTCGGCGTCCGCCGGCACGCCTTCGGGTACGCGAAGGTCGAATTCCAGGCCCTGGTCGAAACCGCGGAGACCCGCCCGGCCGCCGACGCTGCCGGCCGGCGCTTCACGGCGCCCCCGCCGATCACCACCGGGGACGGGACCACCCGCCCGGACCGGGACGCCACGCCGACGACGCACTCCGTGCCGCCGGAAACCGTCTGGACCGACGGTCTCGCCGTCACCCACGTGATCCGCGACCTGTCCGACGTCGGCTCCCTGCGGAGCCTGCTCGACGCCGAAGGCCGCCGGCACTACCCCGGCGCCTGGGACGGCCGGGTGGCCGGCGGCGGCCGGCGTTCCGAGCGGGTGATGAGCGAGTTCGGCCGTGAGCGGTTGATGGCGGCCCTGCCACGGCTGACGGCCGGCGGGGAACTGACCAGCACGCCCTTCCGGGTGAACGGCCGCAAGGCCTGGGTCTCCGTGAGGGCCGAGCTGGTCGACCTCGCCCACCTGCGGGAGGAGCCCGCGGCGGAGGTCGCGCTGGTCGGCGAGACCACGGTGCGGCGCAGCGAACGCGCGCTCAACTCCCGGCACTTCCAGTTCATCGGCCAGATCGGCGCGGAGTTCTCCAAGGTGAAGGGGAAGTTCTCCGCCGCCCTCACCGGTGGCGGCGGCTACCGCGTGCGCCAGGGCGGGGAACAGGCCGTGGGCGGGCGGATCATCGCCAGCTCGAAGGTCCCCGTCCCGCTGGTCCACTTCGAGGGCCATGTGAAGTTCCGGTTCACCTTCCACCACGGCGAGACCGGCCCGGCCGGGGCGGCGACCTCCGTCGGTGTCGTCCCGTTCGCGGTGTCCGTCCCCAAGGCGGAGATCAAGCGCACGATCACCGCTCCGGCGGACACCGTCTTCACGCGGGCGGCTCGGGAGACCGGCGAGCGCTGGCGCCGCGAGGCGCCCGCCGGGCCTTCCAGCGCCAGGCCGGTCGAGCCCGCTGCCGACACGCCGGCCGAGCCCCCGGTCGGGAAGCCCGTCGAGCCCGCTGCCGACACGCCGGCCGAGCCCCCGGTCGGGAAGCCCGTCAGCCCCGGCACGGGCGACTCCGAGCAGGCCGTACTCCCGGCCGGGCCCGGGCCGGTGCCCGTCCCCGTCGAGCGTGAGCCGGTGCGGGCCGGGCGTGACTCCGCGTCGCCCGCCCCGGACGAGGACGACGGCCGGGGACCCGGCCAGGTGGCCGGCACGGACCACGACGCCGGCGACCCGCCGGCGCGGGTGGTGGTCGCGGGCGGCGGCCTCACGGTGCGCTCCGGCCGTCCGGTCTACGGAGAGGTGCCGGCGGAGGTCCTCGCGGCGGCCGACGCCAACGCGCGGTTCGTCGAGGTGTCGCCGCAGTTCGCGGAGAAGGCGCTCGGGGTGCCCGTCCGCAACCAGGAGAAGTTCCAGCGGATGGCGGACGAGCGGCGGATCGTCATCGAGGTGCGGCCCACCAACCCGGACTCGGTGCCCCACCTGAACAGGGGGGCCCTGCCCAAGCCGAAGGCGATCAAGGCCAAGACGATCAGCGACGAGGACCTCTGGCTCGGGGCGAAGGCGGAGGACAAGGGCCTGGTCGGCTTTTTCGAGCCGGTGGCGCCGGTGCGTTCGCCCGAGCTCGACGCGGTGCCCGGGCGCTGGGAGCGCGTCGTCGCGCGCTTCGAGCAGCGGTCGGTCGAGTACGCCGAGCTCAAGCCGGTGATGGAGTCGCTGGCAGGGGCATTCCGCGTGGTGGACGGTGTGGTCCAGGGGTTGGACGGGAACGGCGTCTGGAAGCCGATCACCGGTGACCACGACATCTTCGACATGCAGGACGGACTGGGCTACCGGATCGAGGCCGACGAGTACGGCGAGGCGGTCGCGGCCATGGTCGGGGCGGACATGGGCGTGCAGCACGGCGCCCACATGTTCTGGCAGCCGGAGTCGGCCTTCGACAAGTCGATCTTCGACAAGATCGTGAAGAGCCATCAGGCGGGCGGCGAGGCGTTGCTGCGCTTCGTGCCGGGACTGAAGCGCCCGATCCTCGGGACCGCCGAGCCGGACCAGCCGTCGGCCCTGGCCGGGCGGACGTACCTCGGCAGCTTCGCCGGCGACCCCCGGCGGAACTCGCCCGATGCCGTCGGAACCGCGTGGGTCGGCCAGGTCGGCGAGGACGCGGAGGCCGCCCCGGTGCTGCCGGGGACCGACGCGCGGCCGGAGACCCGGCCGGACAGTTCGTCCGGTGAACCGCCGCTGAGCGGCGAGCCGCAGCCACCGGCGCCGGGGAGGTCGCTCCTGCCGCCGCCCGACGACGGGCGGACCGGCAACCACCAGCCCACCGGCGACGACATCTGGAACGTCCTCGTCCCCAAGGCCAAGCGCCGCGCCGAGGAGGACCACGTCCCCGAGTCGGACGGTCCGGGGCCCAAGCGGCACCACGGCATGGGCCGCGACGTCACCCCGGCGGCCGACCGCGGCCTGGTCGAGCCCACCCCTGAGCAGCACCAGGCGTGGCTGGCCGGGTTGCCCGGTGCGCCGGGCGGCGAGCCGCAGCTCACCGGGGCGCTGCTGAGGCACCTCAACCCCGACGGCGACCGGGTCAACTGCCTCGACGTGAACCTGGCGTTGTGGGACACCATGGACGGCGACCCGCACCCCGCCGGGAGCCGCCCCGACCGGCAGCCCGAACGCGACGGCGTCTGGGAGCTGTCCAGGCGCCTCGGCCCCGCCTGGCACTACGGCGCCGGCGCCGAGGCCCTGAACCGGGTCACGGCCCTGGTCCGGGAAGCCGGACCGGGGGCCCGGGCCCTCGTCCTCACCGCCGAACAGGGCCGGATCGGCCACGCCAGTACCGTGCTGCACACGGACGGCGGCGAGCTGATGTGGATCGACCCGCAGCTGGCCGAGTTCCCGGAGACCGCGCCGGACGTCACCGGCACGGCCTCCGTCTGGGCCTACGTCGAGGACGCCGCGCACGACCAGATCCGCGGTGACGGGCAGTACGACGAGCTGCTCTTCCACGACCCCGCCACGGGGGCGCCCGGCCACACCTTCGGCGTGGCGGGCCCGGAGCGGCTGTTCCCCAAGCACCCGATCGCCGCCCAGCCGGGGTGGAAGGAGCAGGCCGAGAAGTTCGAGCGGCAGATCGCCGAGCGGGCCGTCGGCCTCGTGGCACACGAGGACTCCGCCATCGGCCTGGCGCTCAACCACCTGCTCCGGATCCTGGTGTTCAGCCACGGTCCGGACTGGCAGGAGGACGTCCACCTCAGGCAGCTCCTCACCCGTGACGACGTGACCAGTGCGGGCCAGATCGGGCACTCCCGCCTCACCGTCCGTGACATCGACAAGATGGTCGAGTCCGGGAACCCGCGGGAGAAGTACACCGCGTTCTACAACGCCGCCTACTACCGGCCCGGCGGCGAGGGCGTCGAGTACATCGGCGGCTTGAAGGAGCTGCTGCTGAAGGTGTTCGGCGACCCCGAGATGCTGCTCGGCCAGGCCCTCGGCCTCAACGTGGAGAAGCTGCGGCCCTACCGCGACTACCTGGAGAGCTCGGAGCGGCGCCTGCTCCACGGCATGCTGACGGCCGTCTCGTCCCCGCAGGCCAGGAACTTCTCCGAGGACCCGTTCGCGCTGGGCAACCTCATGCGGTGGAGCGCCGAACCGTTGAACAACACCAGCGAACTCGGCATGAGCCAGTCGATCCGCACGCAGCGCGCGGACGAAATGCTCACGCCGGGCAGGCTGACGCCGTCCCAGCTCAGGCGGGCCGACGTCGAGCTGAGCCGGCGCGAACGGGCGCTGCTCCTGGAGCGGGAGGTGCTGCCGCTCACGGCGGCCGCGACCCGCGAGCTCGGCACCGTCCCGCTCACGCCGGAGGGGGAGCCGGACACGGCCCGAATCTTCCCGGAGTGGCAGACCGTGTCGGAGGTGGAGGTCGTGACCGGCGCCCCGGACGCGCAGGGGAACGTCACGACCACGGTGACGGCGAAGGTCTCCGGCCGGACGGACCTCCGTTCGAGCGACCTGCAGGAGATGACACCGGAGGAGATCGACGAGCTGCTGGCGCAGGGCCACGTGTTCCCGGGCGGGCGGATCCCCAGGCGGCAGGGGCCGGAGTTCCCGCTCGGGTCGATCGAGGGCGGCGCCCGGTACCAGCTGGACCCGGATTCCACCTGGTACCGCGACCTCGAAGAGCGGGGCATCCTCGCGATCGGCGGACTGTCCGGCACGGCCACCCGCATGTTCAGCGCCTTCGACTGGCTGAACGTCCCGGACGCACGGCCGGAGGACTTCGTCGTCGGCCTGATCGGCTGGATGCGCCTCCAGAACGACCACTCGCTGTACGAGATCCTGCGGGGCGCCCAGATCGCGGGATTCCAGGGCGTGGACGGCAGGACCTTCGACCTGACCGACGCGGTGTCGATGTACCGGAGCCTGGACGCGCTGGGCCCCGCGTTCGCCGAACCGCGGCTGCGCGAACTCGACGCGTGGGGCATGCTGCCGCACGAGCGGCACTATTTCGACCGGATGCTCGTGGACGGCGACGAGGGCGGTCTTTACGCGCTCGACGAGCTGGAGGCCAACGCGGCAAGGAAGTTCTTCCATCAGCAGATCAACGGGGTGCTCGGCCCTCCGACGGACGTGCTGCTGAGGCGCTGGCTGGGCAAGCACGGGATTCCCGTGGGGGAGATGCGCGCGCGGCTGCCCAACTTCACCGTGGCCCATCTGATGGCGATCCGGGCCTACACCGGAAACGATCACGCCCTGATCAACCTGGTCGTCGAGCGCACCCGGGGTATCGGCGGCGGCTTGCCCTTCGTCGACGTGGTGACCAAGGCGACGCGTCACGTCCTGAAGGAGATGGTCGTCAAGGAACTGGCCGGTTCCGAGGCCCTACCGCCCAACATCTTCTTCCAGGACGAGGAGGTCACGGACCTCGTCAACCTGCACCGCACGGCCGGCCCGGAGGACAAGCCGGAGATCATGAGGAAGATCGAGCACAAGGTCGACGAGCTGCTGCCGTCGGTGGTCGCCGAGTCGAAGCTCCACGCCGGCATGCTGCTGGAGGCGCTCAGGGAGCTTCCGGTGGCGAACGAGATGACCGTCTACCGCGGTGCCTGGGAGTGGGGCAACGAGAGCAACGTCAGCGCGTTCATGACCTCCTTCTTCGCCAAGGACCACGTCGAGTTCGACACCTACGCGAGTACCAGCACGAGGTTCACCAAGGCCCACATGTTCGCCACCAAGGACCCGGTCGGGGCGTACCGCCACCGGGTGGTCTACATGCTCACCCTGCGCGGCGGCAGCGGACGCGACATCGCCGCGTTCTCGCAGAAGCGCGAGGAGGCCGAGGTGCTGCTCCTGCCCGGGGCCCGCTTCAGGGTGACCGACCGCAAGGCCATGCCCGATCCCGGCGGCGACGTCGACAAGGACTACATCCTGATCGTGGCGGAGGAGGAGGTGCCGCAGGCCGGCCCGGACGGGGAGGGACCGGCGGTCGCGCAGTCGCACCAGGCGCCGGCCGGCTCCGGTGCGGAGACGTTCCCCGCTGCCGCCGAGGGCGAGGACTCCGGGGCCGAGGGCTCCGACTCCGAGGGCTCGGACTCCGAGGGATCCGGCTCCGACGACGAGTTGGAGTTCGTGTTCGCGCACGACGAGCCGGCCGGTTCCGACCAGGCCGGGCAGCCGGACGCGGACGGGAGCGGGGAGTCCGGGTCCGACGGGGGTAACGAGTCCGCGGAGGAGGTGACCTTCCTGTTCTCGGGCCTCGGAGTACTGAACGGTTCCGGCACGGACGAGGACGAGAACGAGTACGAGGGGGCCGGGTCGGACGGGGACGGGGAGTCCGGGACCGACGGGGGTTCCGAGTCCGGGGAGGAGGTGCCCTTCCTGTTCCTGGGCGGCGTGCCGCACGGTTCCGGCTCGGACAAGGAAGAGGACGAGGACGAGGACGAGGGCGATGACGAGGGGGCCGGGTCGGACGAGGACGAGGACGAGGACGGGGGCGGGGACTGGGGCTCCGAGCTCGGCGAGGAGGTGACGTTCCTGCTGGGTGGCCCGCCGGTCACGGACTGAGGGGTCCGGCACGCGGGCGCCGGTCCTGAGGGGGTGAACGCGGCTCCGGACGCGGGCCGTAGAAGGGGGAGACGGGGCGGTCGCGGCGGCCGCGAGGGGCGAACGAGTCGACAGGAGCGTTGTTGTGACCGTGTCGGACGAGCGTGCGGGTGGGACGGCGGCCAGTGGGGCGGGCGGCGAAGGGGCCGTCGTACCGGACGTGATCGGGGTTCCCGACCACATCGCCGCCGCTGCCAGGGTGGCCCCGGGGCACTGGATCGGGCTGGTCGACCCGGCCTGGGCGGGCGACGGGCCGCCGCCCGCCTGGGCGGTCATCGGCCAGTGGCGCGCGGGGGAGGACGGCGGCGTCGAGGAGTTCGCGGCGAACGAGGAGTACCGGATGTCGCCGCTCGCGCTGGAGTGGCCCGCGCCGACCGACCCGGTCGACGCCGCCGGTCAGTTGTCCGTGACCGGGTACGGGCCGCCGGGCGACGTCTACCGCGCACTGGCGTCGGCACAGGTCGCCGTGCCGCTGGACGGGGAGGGCGGCGTCGCCGGCATCGAGCTGCCGGACGGGGAGACGGTGGCCGTCGTCTTCACGGCGCGGTCGTGGCTGGCGGCCGCCGGCGGTCCGGAGCACGCCGTGCTCGGCGTCGCGGACCTGCTGGAACGGCTGCCGCGGGGGTGCCGCATCCTGGTCAATCCCGGTGCCCCGGCCGCGATGCGGCTGGAGCAGGACGCCCTGCGGGAGCTGGTCGAGGAGCGGGTGCGGTCCGGCGGTCCTGAGCCGTCGCTCCGTCCCTTCGGCTGAGCGGCCGGTGAACGCCCCCGGGCCTGCCGGCCGTTCCTCCGGGTGAGGGTGCCCCGGCGCCGGCCGCAGCCGCGGCGGTGCCGGACCGGGGCCGAGGACGACGGGAGCGGGTACCGATGGCGGGGACGGGCGAGCGGGCGGACCGCGGGGTGCGGCAGGGCCCGGACGGTGGATTCCGGCTCGCGGCGGTGTTCGACCGTGTCGACCCGGTGACCGGGCCGGGCTTCGCCCCGGACCGGGCCGTCGTCGACGACCCGGAGGAACTCGCCGCCCTCGTCGCGTACCTGCGGGCCGGGGCGGCGGTGCTGATGACGCCGATGCTCATGGACGACGTGCTGGACGCGACCCGCAGGGGCGTCGTCCCGCTGCACTACCGCACCGACGGCGAGTGGATCTGGACCGACACCGTGACCTACTACCTGGAGCGGTACGCCCTCGCGCCCGAAGCCGCCCTGCGCTCGCACGTCCGGGAGCGGGGGGTGTTCGGCCCGGCCCCGGACGCGGAGACCGTGCAGCGGGCCGCGGACTTCGTCCTGAACCCGCCGGAGCCGCCGCGACCGGTCTGGCGGCCGGACGGCAGCGCGCCCACCGGATAGCCTTCCGGTCCGGCCGGCGTGACGAATTCGGGGGCCTCTGAACCCGCCGCGGCCCGCCGTCCGTGGGTACGGGTGGACGGTCCGTCGTCCGGCCGGTGAGGGCCGGAGCGGCGGCCTCCTGCGAGCGTCGTCGTCTAGGGCCAGGGGGCCATCGTGGGCAAGAACCGGAACGGCCGCGGGAACCAGCCGGACGAGCCGGCCGGCGGCGGGTACGAACTGCCGGTGGTGGCGTGGGTGGTGCCGCAGTCGCCGGCCGCCGGCCCGTCCGGGGCACCGGGGGCCGGGACGGCCGCGAACGCGGCGGCGGCCGAGACGGCCGATACCGCCGAACTGCCTCCGACGGCGGCCGGCGAGGCCTCGACGACGGCCCGCACGCCCGCCTCGACGACGGCCTCCCCGACCACCTCCCCGACCGCATCCACGACGGCCCGGACGACGGCCCGGACGACGGCCACGACGGCAGGGGTGGCCACAGGCCCGGTGCCGCCCGTCAGGGGTGGGCAGAACGGGGCCGGCGCGGCCGCCGGAGCGCCCGCCGCAGCGGCCGGTGGCGAAGCCCGCGGGGGTCTCGTCGCCGTCCCCGGACAGGAGCTGGAGCCCCCCGCGCCCGGGGAGGCCGGGCCGCGCCGGATCTCCAGGCCGATGATCGCCGCGGCGGCCGTCGCCGGGCTGGTGCTGGTCGGGCTGCCCCTGGTCTTCTCCGACCTCGGCGGCGACGACCCGCACCCGGGTGCGGACGGCCCGCCCCCGGCCGGGTACACCCAGCAGGACGGCGGCGGCGACGGGTTCGTCCCGGGCACCGACGCGCACGGCAACGTCGGCGACCCGGCCCAGCCGGCGGGGCAGCCACCGCAGCCCGGGCCGGGTGACGGCGCCGCGGCGGCAGGCGGGGCCGCGGCCGGCGGTGCCGGCGCGGCCACCGGCGGGGACGGGCAGGCGGCCCCCGCCGCCGGGCAGTCCGTCGCGCCCGGCGCCCCGGCGTCC